>CAZNDR010000124.1:0-9872 GCA_964571835.1 uncultured Cytophagia bacterium
CCCTAAACATAATCAGATCATTTCACATTGTCAAGTCTTAATTTAATTTCAGCCATTTTTTTGCTAAATTTCCATCGCTAGTAATAAGAAAAAAAAGGAGTTTGTATCATCCTACAAACTCCTTATTCCTTGTTATCATGTCCTGAACATTTTATTTGAATGCATGACTCTTAAAGAAATCTACTCTCTTTTTCTTAGAATTCAAATCCAGCTTTTTCAAATATTTTACCACCTGAAACCAGCCGAGTTTAACATTGCCATATTTAGGCGTATTTAATTCTTTCATGATTTTGATGCTGCCGTTTTCCGGATTTTCGATGACTAATTGCTTAATCTTGTCGTCGATGCTTTTGTCTTTCGTATCAGCCTTAACCATTTTCTCCAAGTATTCGTTTCTCTTTTGATTTTCATCTGCTGCGGCTTTTACTTCAGCCAGCCGTTTGGTACCGGATTCTGAGACCTTTTTAGCGCTGACTGCCGATGGTATTCGAATATCGGTGCTGGGGCGTCCTTTATCAAAATCAATAATTGCCTCTTCAATGGTATCAAACGCCTTCAAGATATAGTGGAATTCTAATAATTCAAAAACCTCATAGACATCGGAAATCATACCCACCAATTTCAAATCCCCACCCTTTTCTCGAATACCCTTAATCTCGCTAATAAAAATTCCCCATCCGGCGCTGCTAATATAATCCACATCCTTCAGATCAATTATAATTTTGAATTTTTGTCCAGTCAATAGTTGTTCGAGAGAGTGTTCCAGCTCAGCTGATGTTGTCGTATCAATATACCCTCCGACTTTAATAATAGAAATATTGTTATCAATGCCCGCTTGTTTTACCGACAATTGGATGCCTTCCATCGTACACTCCTAACGTGTAATTTATTGTTAATATTGCTTGAAAATATATAAGAAAATAGTTTAAAAGTCAATGAAAAAAATGTATTTTAGGCAATAGCTGCCTTTTTCATTTTGCCTCGTTCATTCTATTTCTTTTTCAAGAGCTGCTCCGCTTCCTCGATATGCTCGAAAACATCTTTTCGTTTCGGATCAATCATCATCACCATTTTCCATTCTTCTATAGCCTTTTCCAGTTTCCCCTGATTCGCATAAATGATACCAATATTCTCATAGGAATCTGTATCTCTCGGATCAATCTTTTTGACTCGCTGGTAAACTTGCATTGCCTCATCAATTCTGTTGGCATGATAATAAGCATTTCCCAAAAAGCTGTACGCTTCTTTGAAATCCGGGTATTTCTTGATTACATTGTTAATTTGTTCAACAGCTTTTTCATATTTTCCCTGGCGATAATATTTTAATCCTAAGAGCAGATGCTTGTTTTGCATCTGCTCTTTGGTTGCAGCGCCATTGATTGGCAGACCAATATCTGACTCGTTTGCACTCGCCATTCGTTTGTGATCTTTTTCGTCACTTGATTGACTCTTAGCCCTTTGATGAGCGTTGTCGCTGTTCAAGCCCGTCTTTTGTTCATCATAAAGAGCGATATCTTTTTCTATTTCTTCGAGTAGATCATTAAAGGTAAAATCTATGTCTGAAAATTCTTGATCAGCTAACGCCTGATTCGACTTGATGATTTCATCTTCTTGAAGGACTGCGGCCAATTCGACTTCAGATAGCTCTGATTTTTGAGAAGCAAAATCTACAAGCTCTGATTTATTTTCAGCCAGCAGCTCTTCTTTAAAACTAATGTCTTCAGCCAGCAGCTCAAATTCTGAACTTTCAGCTTCAGTGCTATCTTCGCTCAAGATATCATCAATATTTATACCTGGCGCAGTGATTGCTTCGATATTAGCCTGCTCTTCATTTGCCGAATCTGTAACAATTTCTTCTGCCTCTGAATTCTTGGCATTCTCTTTTTCCGTCTCAGCAATCTTTAATTCAATTTTTGTTTCATTCTCCGCTTCGTTCCAGACAGCGCGGAAACTGAACTCTTGACTTTCTTCAAGCAATTCTGCTGCCCTATCTTCAAAATCTGGATCTGGTTTTTCTTTTGCCTGAAGAGGCGGTTCATTGATTAAATTTTCAACAGTTGTGTCGATGTCTTCTTTTTCAGTAGCACCGGAAGCAGCCGACGGAATGTTCTCTTCAATCCTATCGGCATCTTTTTCAGACTTCCTTTTTCCCCGCCGCTTTTTCAGCAAATCCTCAATCGGCACGGACATCAGACTTTCAAGACAAAGATTATCGTCTTGTTCGAATGATGCTATTTCCTCGCTTTCTTCCTCAAATAGATCATTCGGTTCCATTTTCTCCATCACTGGCGATTCTTTTTCCGCCTTAGGCTCTTCCGGCTGAACTTGCCGAAATTGCTCCGCTCGCTTATCGAGAATTATTTTGCCATCAAGTGTCAACATTGGCGTACCGGGCGGTTTCATTCGTCTTTTTTTGCCTGCCCGAGCGATGTAAGCTTCTCGTAATTGTCGCGTATTTAAGCGGCTTCTCACCAGTTCATCATAAATGCGGTTTTCATTTATTTCGGCAAAACCATAACGTTCTGTATTCAATTCTTCGCTAATTCGCTTGGCACCATACTCCGGATGTTGCTTGATAATGTCATAAATTTTTGTTTTTTCCTCAATGCTCAGATGTTTCGCCTCAACAGAAATCGTATCGTCGATTTCAAACGCATCTATTCCTTCTTCTTCAAATATCTTTTTATATTTATTATAGTAAGCATATACTGTCACGCCGCACTGTTCACATGCTTCTCGAATATTGCTTCCTTCAGCAATCATTTTATGCGCTTTTTGGGCTCGACGCAACTCAATTTTTTCTTGGCTGCTCTTTTCTTTAATTGCCACCAAAGTAATATCATCACTCTGTTCAAATCCTTCAGTGAACGAATGAATTTCATCTTTTAAATTTTCTACAAATTCATGGGCGCGTAAATTTCCATAATCGCGGATCGCTTTCTGCAACCGCTCCTCACTAAACAGTTCCCGACGATTGTTCATTGCTTCTGTAATGCCATCCGTATAAATAATGAGGATATCATCTTCGGCTAACTGGATGGTGTCTGATTCAATGGACTGTTTGAACAACGTCGGATCAGGAAGAGAGATACCAACAGGAAATCCCCGCGGATTAAGGTAATAAGTCTTTCTTGTTCCATGACGATACAAAACCATTGGATTGTGTCCAGCGCTAGCATAATTAATTCTTCGTTTCTTCGAATCAATGATGATATAAAATAGTGTGACAAACATCCCCTTTTTCATATCATTAACCACAAAATCATTTACGCGGGTCAGCACTTCCGAAGCTGACTTGATAGCACGCGCCTCAGTCCGGAGTGCTGTTCGAATCATGGTCATAATCAAAGAGCCAGGCACGCCCTTACCTGAGACATCAGCCACGACAATTCCCAGAGTGTCTTTATCCACTTCAATAAAATCATAGTAATCGCCTCCCACCTCTTTTGCTGCTTCGTAATATGACGCTATCTCGTATTCTTCAAGTTCCGGCCTTTCCGTGGGCAAGAGTGCTTGTTGAATATCTTGCGCCAACTGCATCTCTTTCTGTATCCGTTCCTGTTCCGCTAAATTTTTTTGTGAGTCTCTGAATTTATCGGTAATCTCACTGAACGCTTTGGCAATTTCACCGACTTCATCATTCGTATCAAAATCTATTTCATCCTTTACATCTCCGCTGCCCAAATCCTTGACCCAGGTTGCCAATTTCCTGAAGGGATTGAGAATGATATAGATTAAAACAATAATCCCCAAAAAACCAAAAGCTAAAATCAACGCAATCAATTGCAAATCTTTTAGCCGGGCTAAGGTTATTTGATGGTTTAGATAATCTTTTTTAATCTCTAAATATACTGTGCCAACTTTTATCTCATTGAATACCACACTGCGCGAAAAATTATAAATTGTCTTGCCGTTTTCATTTTTATAGCTAACGACATTCGAATCGAGAATCTTGTGGTTATTGGGCACAAAAAAAGGCTTTTGTTCTAAAACCGAGTCATCGCAGTATTCCACAAATCCGTTGACATCAGTAACAATAATCCGATAGATTTCATCTCGTCCTTTTTTCGCTTCTTCCACTTTTTCGAGAATACGCGCCGCATTTAATTGATAGACATTTACTCCATCCCGGCTTTTTATATCTTCGGCACTGAAGACATCTCGAGCCAGACGTGCACAAATTGGCTGTTCATTCTGCACAAATTCCTTAAAGATTTTATTGCCGCGTTGGAAAAAGAAATACATATAACCAATAAGCACTACCGATGTCATTATCGAAGCTGCAATGATTGAATATTTCGTCTTCATGCTAAAAGAAAGCGAGGGATAAGGAATGACTTTCCTTTTTTTCTCGACGTCTCGATATTTGGTTAGTCTTAATTCGTTGCCTTCTTCGGTGTGGCGATATTCAATTTCATCTATCAGCTTGCGCATAATAAAAATACCCAAGCCACCCTTTTTTCCAATTTGCACATAGCGTTCGAGATCCGGGTCTTGCACTCTCGACGGATCAAAGAATTTTCCTTGATCGATCAACAAAACGGTTAAGCTATTTTTCTTGACAATTACCCGCATTTTAATCATACCTTCCCAATCGCGGTAGGCATGTTTGATGATATTGGTCGCCGCTTCGTCGATGCTCAGCTTAAAAGCATTGACGATGCTGTCTGAAAAGCCATGTTTTCGTCCTGCTTTGGTGACAAAATTTCGTAGCTCTCCCAAGTAGTCGATATGAGCAGGTACTTGTATTTCTTCTTTTGCGACTGATCTAAACACGGTGTTTCCCTTTATTTTTTAACATTATGGCTGATTTGGCCTTCTCTTCTGCTGCTCAATTTTTTCTTGTGCCATATCAATAAAGTCCAATACCGATTTGTTATAGGGCTTTTCTTTTTCTATTTCTTGAAAAAGTAATAATGCCTCATTATATTTGCCATCACGATAGAGGTCTCTCGCTTGATCGAATTTTTGTTTTTGAACGCCTGTCAACGGCTCTTTTTTCGCATTCGCTCGTTGTTTAGCAGCAAAGAATAATTTATTGACTTCTGCATTTTTTGGATCTATGCCCAGCGCTTTTTCAAATGATTCCATGGCTCGAGCATAGTCTTTTTGCAGATAATAACCATAGCCTTCGCGATACAACTCATCAAAAGACAGTTGATTGCTGTATTGGTTTTCTTTCTGATCTATAAGAATGATTTTCTTTTGATCCGGATTCAGACTGCGTGCGCTATTTAAGATACGCAAGGCACCATAATAATTTCCCTCTTTGGCAAGGTTATCTGCTTGATTGATTAATCGTAGCAATTTTTTCTCCAGGCCTTGCTGTGCATTGGCAATATGCTCTTTAGCTAAGGAATTATTTTCATCAATCTCCAGCATCTGTTGCCATTCGATAATCGCTTTATCGTAGTCGTCCGCTTCATAATAGGCCATGCCTTGCAAAAAGAGCTGATTTAACCTTCCTTGCCTTTCGTTTTCCAACCTCTCCCTTTCTGTTTTCGCTTGACTTTCTTTTACGCGCTGTTCAAGTTCATTTTTGCTCCTGATAGTTGCTTCTTCCGCCAGCCGCTTCGCTTCTTCAATTCGGGGATCTTCGGGCAATTCATTTTCATATTTCATGATAAAGTTAAATTCTCTCGTCGCTCTGGCGAAATCATCAGCCTGCAAATATTGCCTGCCATATTCCATGGCTTCATCGATTTTTTTCTCTCGTTCCCAGCTCATCTCCTTGGCGACTTCGTGGCGAATCTCCTGAAACCGTTGGTCTTTGGCAATTTGAATCAGCTCATCCTTCGATTTGCCGAGCCTGATAGAAAAAGAAATACGGTGGCTAGGAGATAATTCATTGGTCGCAAATTTACCATAAGAATAGTCTATTTGAAAATTTTTAAACACTACACCTGCGCCAAACGCAATCTCCGAGTCATTCATGCCCACGCGCAGCATGGCCAAATTTTGAAAAACATATTCGGTGCCGGCGTGGAATTTCATTGGCACTCGTTCGTCCCCTTTTTCTAGATCCATAAAAAATGTAAATTGTGGTCCCCATTCATTAACTAATATTGGCTTAGCTAAACCAAGACGCACATTGATGGGCAAAATATCTGTCACGCCGGGGCCCGCTTTTAATCGTGGACCGATCAAGTTTTGAATGGTTAAACCGACATTCAAACCGCTCAATAGCGGGTGAGTAAAATCTGATCGATATAAAAATCCCACATCCGCGCCCACTCCCGTAGCCGCAAAATCCATAATATTTTGATGATGGATTTTTAGACTAATTCCGGCTGACAAATGCCAAAGTAACTGTTTGCCGTACGAGAGAAGATACTGTTGTTCAGCTGAGATTTTTTCGCCGTAGTAAACTGCATTTTCATCGCGAACCGGGATACCGCTAATGCCCAAACCCAAAATGCCAATTCCAAATGTGCCTAAATTAGTGGTGGGATGAACATAGCCCACGTAATAAAGCTTATCTTGGGCGATGATTAAATTGGTGTAGAACATCATAAAATTTTTGTACTGATTATGGTCCAATCCCGCTGGATTCCAGTAAATCGCCGAGGCATCAAACGGCATCGCGACATAAGCATTTCCCAGCGAGAGCGCGCGCGCACCAACTCCATAAATAAAAGGACTCTGCGTGCCGCCATAGCCATCTGCCGCCGCATTAACCATCAACGGAAAAAATGCTACCGTCATAATAAGATAATGTGCAGCTTTTTTAATTGAGGTACTCATAGCACTATTCCTATACTATTTGACAACAGCAATCTTGGTCATTGCCGTTTTATTACTACCAATTAAAATTCTCGCCACATATATGCCATTTAACACTTTATCTCCATTCTCATTTCGGCCATCCCAGATTATGTCTCCTTCATGGAGTCCTTTTCTACCCTGAGGCTCATTTTGCGAATATGATACTTCCCAGACCTTCTCACCGATTACAGTATAAAGTTGTATCTTTACCTCTGACGACTGCTCT
Source organism: uncultured Cytophagia bacterium (assembly GCA_964571835.1). Taxonomy (GTDB): domain Bacteria; phylum Zhuqueibacterota; class Zhuqueibacteria; order Thermofontimicrobiales; family Thermofontimicrobiaceae; genus CAZNDR01. Next base: position 6,992 of record CAZNDR010000124.1, read on the forward strand.
AAATAGTACACAAAATAGGTTATCGGTTTAGTCGCCTCGCCAAATGGATTGGGATAGTTGAAAAAGGAATCGTTAAAATCGGCTTCGATAATTACCAAAGGCGCAGAAAAAATATTTAACACTTCTAAAATTTCTCCAGCATCATTCTTAATTTTTGGCATTTTTCCAGAGCCTTCGTCAATAATTAACAAAGCCTGGCTCGAATCAATCGTCAATTGAAAATCGGTAACCGCTGCCTTTGCTGCGACGTTAACCTTAAAATCGACCAGATTGAAAATTTCTGGCTTGAGCGTATCGATACGAGCAAATAGTACTTCAATCGGATTCCGGGAGGGAATAGTATTAATCTGTCCATAAACCATTGCCTTATTCTGCCGATTGACAACTGACAATCTGCTAATAACATTTCTCGGATTGGGAATCAATTTACCCTGTCGATCTTTTAGCTTAATTTTAACGCCAGAAAATAAGACATTGTTCGAATAGGCATCTCCGGATGCCAAGAGCTTAATACCTAACATACTCACCGATGTATCACCTTTGGCGATAGTTTTTTTGCCCTCGTCTGGCAATATTGAAAAGGTGACGCTTTTCTCTTCTGTCGAAATGGGAATCGCGACCTGTCGATTTTTTATAGCCTCTGACGGTATGGCCGCATTGGTGTTTTCATCTTGTGGCGGACTAATCAATTCAAAAATCATATTTCTCGTCTCACGGAATTTTGATGGCGCGACTATTACCCATTGCATCGGTATATTATAGCTGGCGGATTGAATCGAATTTTCTATCGAGGTATAGTTCTGCCCTTCAGGCAAACTCAATTGTACGCTGTAGTTTCCCATTAAATTTGCTGTGCCTATTTTATCCAATTTCGCCCGGACAATAAAAGTCTCATCGACAGAAATCTTGCCATCGCTGGCACTTATGGGAGAAATGATATTAGCATTTAAAAATATTTCGGGTCGATTGACCACATCAACCTGAATAATATTGGAACTTAAGCTGAGTGCAGCGCCGCTGTTTACATCGATGCCCGAGATTTGCAAGCGGATATTTTGATCAGCCATCGCCGTTTGAGGTGCATAAATAGTCCAGGATACCACACCTTGTTGGCCTGAATCTATTGGGCTTTTAGGATTTGATTCCAGCGTTGTAAATCCTAATGGCAATTGAAGCAAAACTTGAGGAATATCGGAACAATTTTGCCAGCGTAATTGCGCCTCAACTTTAAACGATTGATAAGTCGATAACCTTTTGTCTGTCGCTCCGCTCGGCGAAATAATCCTGAAATTTTCGACAGCTATGTTTCCAAATACTACTGTGGTCACATAAAACTGTTTAATCGTCTCGCCGTCGGTGAGGATGGCAGACTTGTTCGTATTCTCATCAGTCGGAACTGTTTCCATAAAAATGGATATCGGCATCTTGTCTCTGGCAAAATCTGGTGCTTTCATTCGCCAGGTTACTATAGAATCAACTTTAAAATTTTTAATTTGTGGATCCGTGGTCGTAATTCCGGTTGCACCAAAGTTCACCCTTAATTGAGCGTTTCCAGTTAGCTTTGCTTGATTAGCATTTTTACTTTTGACCAGCACATTCAAATCAAACTCATGTCCTGATGATAAAATGCTATCAGTAAGTGATGAGGTCCAAATTCTATCCAAAACTATTTCAGCCCGCTTTTGAACAACTACCGGGATGCTAGCGCTCGTCAATGTTATTTTTCCATTAGCTTGCCCATAAACTTTGACTTTAATCAAAGCTGGCACTTCATTAGGAACTTCAGGTGCTCTTAATTTCCAGCTTTGGATTTTAAGCGGCATATATTTTAAAGAATCCTCCTGAATACCAAAACCAAAATTCGCAGGCAAAGATAACACTGCTCGAATACTGTCAAGATTTTCCGAAATATTGACCCTGACCTCTATATTAAAATCTTGCCAGGTTGAAAGGGTATCGTCTCTTGCTCCAGCCGGCTCTACAATTTTAAACGACTCTACGTAAATGTTTGAAACGATTGTTTGCACTGGTAAATATTCATTTGGATTCTGCACGGCCGAGGTTAAATTGGTATTTTTATCCTTTGGTGGTTTGAATAAAATCACCTTGATCGAATCATTTTTTGATTCATACGTGGGAGGTAATATCTTCCAGTTAAGCACGCGATCCAGCGTAACGATTGTGGTGTCTCGCTGCACTAATTTATTATTTTTGACTATAAAATAGCCTGAGGGAGCAATGACTGCAATTAGTCCGCTATTATCAATCTCTGCAGTTCCTAAGTTGGAAAGGCTTAGTTCAAAATATTTTTCCTGTCCAGCAGTAAAAAGAACATTGTCATTAAAAACCGAAATTTTCAGTAAAGCCGATTGTTCGACTTTAACTTCCGCTGTTGCATCGGTCGCTGTTTCGATGGCCGCGGGCAAGCCGCTCAAATGCGCTGTCGCTGATAAAATAGTTGCGGTAAAAATGATGTGCTCATTTGCAGCCCCGGCTGTGAGATTAAACACAACCGAAGAATCACCAGACTGCGGAATAAAAGATATCGTCTTTTGCCGGCTGCCACTATTCGATGCAGTCAATTTCAAAACGATATTGTCCACTCTTTCGGCGCCAAGGTTTTTGACATTGACGCGAACACCAAACTCCTGTCCGCTATTTACATGCCCAATACCATATTGATCGACATTTAAACAAAGCGGCTCGGTGATATCGACAAAAATATCAGCTGAAGGTTTTATAAATATAGATGCCGAATCTGAGGCTAAAAAATTTTGTTTTGAATTAGGATAAATTCCTGACACCACCGCTTTAATCGTGGCCAGCCCGCCTCGAAAGCCGGTTCTGGTAATTTCATAAATCAGCAAATCCTGCTCGCCTG
>CAZNDR010000125.1:0-9848 GCA_964571835.1 uncultured Cytophagia bacterium
TCAAAGGACAGTGATATCAGAGGTGCTAATCCAAAAATAGCTTTTTTAAACTTGATTTGAATGAAAAAAAGATATATATTTTAGCTGCACATAAACTATGCCATGAGTCAAAAAAATTTTGAGGGAGATCAGGATGCCAATCTATGAATTTTTCTGCGGTCAGTGCCAAACAATCTATCAATTTTTTTCCAAGAGCATAAACACAGCAAAAATTCCCAATTGCCCTCACTGTGAAAATGTGCTCTTGAACAGAATTGCTTCAACTTTCGCTACAATTTCTGCCGCTAAAGACAGCGAAACCTCAGAGGGCGATATGCCGCCAATTGACGAAGCTAAAATGGAAAGGGCAATGGCGTCATTGGCCAGAGAAGCGGATAAAATCGACGAAAATGATCCGCGCCAGGCTGCGCAGTTAATGAGAAAGCTTACTAAAGAAACAGGAATAAAATTGGGTTCCGGCATTGAAGAAGCGATTTGCCGCATGGAACGCGGCGAAGACCCTGACAAAATCGAAGAAGAAATGGGTGATTTGCTCGAAGGTGATGAACCATTTGTTTTTGAAAGTCAAAAAACACATTCCAGCTCAAAACGAAAATTGAAACGAGATGATAAATTGTATGATTTGTAAAAATTTATTCTTGATAAAAAACTATTATGTGTTTAAATTCAAGTAAGCACGGATCGAAAAAGGTTTGTCAATGGGGATCATGGATAAGTGGAATTTTCAGTTGAGTTTGTAGAATTAGAAAATGATAAAAAACCATTGGCAGTGTTCGTTGTAGATTTGTCAATAGAGGATCGAGCAAAAGTATCTGAAACGTTTAATTTTTTCCTGGAACTGAAAAAGCGCAATTTACCCATAAAGGAGAACCTATCAACACATTTAGACGAAGGGAATTATGATTTAAGGATTTCACTCAGTCATAAAATTGCCAGAATTTTGTCTTATTATCAGAAAGGGGCAAATATCATAATCACCCATGGTTTTATAAAAAAGAGTCAGAAAACTCCAGCAAAAGAAATTGCCAGAGCTAAAAAATACAGAGAAATTTACAGCAGGAGAAAATATAATGACTAATTATGAAAAACTATTTCAGGATCAAATGACCGATCCTCAATTTGCTAACGCATATTATTATAAAGCAAGAATTGAGAGGATGTTGAATAACTTATTAGAAGATTTAAAGGAAAAAATCACCCGTGATGAACCAAAAGAAGTGCTTCTTAATAGTATTGATCAAATGCAGAAGCAATTCAAATAAATTAGTAAATCATTAATGGTTCGATTTTTAAAGATGAAAAATTGAAGTGCGGACGAGGAAAAATTTCCTTAATCAGAAACAATTGCTTAGATTACTAACTTGCTAATATGGATGATGTGTTTTGTTGACCTAATAATTTTTCTCAAATTTAAATACCATTAATTAATTTTAACATTATCTCCGAAGGACTTACTTTAAAATGAAAAACAACTTGCAAAAAATTCTTCAGTTCCAACAAGAGCGAGATTGGAAACAATTTCACCAACCCAAAAACCTGGCAATTTCCCTGGCGATTGAAGCTTCCGAAATATTGGAAATTTTCCAGTGGACCAAGGATAATGATTTACCAGCCAACAAAAAAGACCAATTAGCCGATGAAATTGCTGATGTTTACTATTATCTTCTGCTGCTTGCCCACGAAACAGGCATTGATATTCAAAAAGCCTTTCAACAAAAAATGATCATAAATGAAAAGAAGTATCAAGTGAGCAAAGCCAAAGGTAGTTCCCAAAAATATACGGAATTATAAATGGGAAAATTAGAGATGGCTGAGCTGGTTGGCACCTCGAATCAGGTGCTGGAAGTTGATCTCTCTGCAGAAAAATTTTCTGTCTATCATGTTACTGAGGCTGAACGAAAAATGTATCTTGGCGGAAAAGGACTGGGACTAAAATTGCTGTATGACCGTTTGCAGCCGGGCATAGATCCTTTGAGCGAAGACAACATTATCGCTTTCATGCCTGGCGTGTTGTCCGGCACTCGGGCTCATTGCGGCGGGCGGTTTGCTGCTATTACCAAATCGCCTTTGACTGGCATTATGGGATTTTCTTCGTGCGGTGGTCCCTTTGGCGCCCAGTTGAAAACAGCCGGCTGGGATGGCTTGCTCATCAAAGGCAAAGCGAAAAAGCCAACCTATCTGCACATCACCAAAGATGGTATTGAATTCAAAAACGCAATTGAGTTGTGGGGCAACGGCACTTTCCTGGCACAGGAAAAATTGGGCGGTAAAAACGCTGGGACTTTAATCATTGGTCCTGCTGGAGAAAATTTAGTCAGGTATGCCAATATTATTTCCGGACACCGTTTTTTGGGTCGCACCGGCATGGGTGCGGTCATGGGTTCAAAAAATCTCAAAGCCATAATAGCCATTGGCGGTGAGTATCAAGTAGTACCTCACAATCAAAAGCTCTTTGATTCTATCTGGAAAAAGGCAAAAAGATATATCGATCGCAATTATGTTACTTCGGTTGCTTACAGGCAGTTTGGCACTTCGTACGGAATGAACTTGATGAACCGCGCTAATGGTTTACCTGTTAACAATTTTCAATACTCAAGCCATCCATTGGCTGCGGAACTATCGGGCGAAAAACTTAAAGCCAGGCACCATACCCGGCATTACACGTGCAAACCATGCACTATTTACTGCAGCAAAAAAGGTCATTTTAATGGTAAAGTTCAGGTGGTTCCTGAATATGAAACATTGTCGATGATGGGCGCAAATCTCGGTATTTTTGACACCAATCAAATTGCTGAATGGAATCAGATGTGTTCTGAGTTGGGAATGGATTCCATTTCCACTGGCAATGTTTTGGGCTGGGCCATGGAAGCTACCGAAAAAGGAATATTCAAAAGCAATTTAAAATTTGGCTCTCCTCAAGGCGTGACAAAAACGCTTTGCGATATCGCAGAGGGTAAAGGGCTCGGCAAAGAATTGGGACTGGGCGTGCGCTGGCTGTCTCAAAAATATGGCGGCAAAGATTTCACTATGCATATCAAAGGTCTGGAGCTGTCAGCTCACGACCCACGCGCTTGTTTTGGCCAGGGATTAGCTTATGCTACCGCCAATCGTGGTGGCCATCATCTTTCGGCTTATGTGGTAGGTGCAGAGATCATTTTGGGATTGATGAAGCCGGGCACTGGTAGAGCAAAAGCTGCTTTTACTAAATTTCTGGAAAGCTTCTTCTGTTGTGTGAACTCACTGCATACCTGCCTTTTCACTATGTATGCTTACATTTTTGAATCGCCTCTGGTAAAATACACGCCCAAACCCATTCTGGCGTTTGTGATGCAGAATCTGCCGAAAGTGGCTATTCGGCTTATCGATACCAGCCTTTATGCAAAACAGTGGTCAGCGGTTACCGGCATAAAAATCTCCAACAAAGATTTCCTCAAAGCCGGTAGCCGCATCCATGTGCTGGAACGTTACATGAATACTCGAGAAGGCATTTCTCGAAAAGACGACACACTACCGCCGCGCTTGCTGAATAAACCACGAGTCGGCGATCTTAAAAATCAGACGGTGCCGTTAGACAAGATGCTCGATCAATATTATAAATTGAGAGGCTATGATAAGAATGGGATTCCAAAAAAGAAGACGCTAACAAAGCTTAATATCGAATATTAACTTTGTTCAGTATTTTTACTGACTTCACCAGTTATTCATACCGCAATGCCACAATCGGATCCAGTTTCGAAGCCTTGTAAGCTGGCCAAAAACCAAAACTAAGGCCGACTCCAGTACAAAATAACACTCCGACTATTGCCCATTCCATGGGAATGGTTGCGGCAAATTTGGTGAGAATGCTGACTATATTGCCCAAACCAAAACCGAGTGCAATTCCAATGACGCCTCCAATGTTACACATGATTATCGCTTCTAATAAAAATTGCATCAAGATATTTCTTCTTTTGGCGCCTAACGATTTTCGAATGCCAATTTCTTTGGTTCGTTCTGTAACTGATACGAACATAATATTCATGATGCCAATTCCTGCCACTACCAAAGCAACAATGCCAATAACAAAAGCGCCAACTTTGATGCTCGCCGTAGTTTGATTAAAGGTTTTGATATTGCTGTCATTAGTAAAGATGGTGAAATCGTCTTCTTCCTGCGGCTTCAGCCCGCGTTCTTTTCTCATCACGGCGCGTGTTTCGTCGATGGCTTCCGACAACAGTTCTGGCGATTTGGCCCTAACTGTGATATTCACGGATCGTTCTTGCCCGCGCTGATCTCTCATGCCGTATATCCTTTGAAACTGCGTGATGGGTATTAACAAATAATTATCAAAGTTGCTGCCAAAGGCTGATTTTTTTTCTTCCAGTAGGCCAATAACCTGAAATTTTCTGCCGTCGATTTTTATCGTTTTCATCAGCGGATCAGTCCAGGGAAAGAGCTTTTCGGCAACGGCAAAACCAAGCACCACAACGCTGCGCTCAACTTTGACATCTTCATTACTTAAATTTCGTCCATGCTGCACGTAGTGGGTATTATTTTCCGGATATTCCGGCGTTCCACCGCAGATAGTCAAATTAGCGTTGGTGGTAATATCGCGGTAACGCGCCGTGTGTCCAAAACTCCATAATTCAGCGCCGACCAAATCCACAGTTCTCACCCTTTCTCTGATAGCATTGGCGTGCTCCACGGTGGTTGGCCTCCGACGCATGATTTTTCTGAACTCTTCAGGACTGATGGGACCAGCCGCTGCCCATTTTTGTACCTGAAAAGTTTGCGTGCCCAGGACGCTCATCTCTTTTTCAATCGCCGATTGAATGACAGAAATGCCAGTCATCACGGCAATAATAGAGGCTATTCCTGCGATGATCCCCACTAACGTCAAAGCCGATCTCAATTTATGTGACCAAATAGCAGCAATTGCCATTTTAAAAGCCTCGATCAGATGCATGTTTTTTGCCTCATTAATCTATTAATAAATTTCTCGTTAGACTGCAGCGATTAGAGGTTAATTTTTAAACGTTAGTTTTTCTAACAGCAAACTACTAATAATATGAATGACCAGTTGAAAAAACCAAATGAAATGAAGGGCTAAAGCCTAAAGAATTTGTGGGGAAATTATGAGATCTCCGTTCTAAAGAACGGAGCTATTCAATTTTCATGAATAGCTCCGCCATTTATGGCGGAGAAACTTATGAAATCCGAAATCACGTGGGCTTTAGCCCAATCAGCTTTTTGACTGGTCATTCATATTAAAAGCTAACAGCTATTCAAAAATCCAAATTGTTATTCATATCTCAGCGCCTCAATCGGATCTAGCCGTGAGGCGCGAAACGCCGGGATAATGCCAGAAATCACACCGACCAATATTGAGACAACAATTGCCACTATGGCAATTCCCATAGAGACCGACGCCGGCATCAGATATTTATTAATGAGTGAAGCCACGAGAAACGAAAGCAGCAGACCGCCCAAGCCGCCCACCAGACAGATCGATGATGATTCGAATAAAAACTGTGTCAGAATTGTTCGCCGCCTGGCGCCAATGGCTTTGCGGATGCCGATCTCGCGTGTCCGTTCGGTAACCGAAACAAACATGATGTTCATTACGCCAATTCCGCCAACAAACAGCGAAATGCTGGTAATCACCAGCCCGATGAGCACAACGACACCCATGACATTGTTATAAGCTGCCATCAGCGTATCCATGGAATTGATAGAAAAATCGTCTCTTTCCATCGGCTTTAATTTTCTTATTTTTCGCATCTCCCCAATTATTTCATATTTGAAGTTATCTATTTCTTGCTGGCTGGGCACTTTGATGGCGATATCAAATTCGCGATTGCTGCTGCCGAAGGCTTTCATAAAAGAGGTAATGGGAATAAAAATCCGCCGGTCAAAATTAGGTCCGCCAAAAAAGCCAGCACTTCCCTGTTTTTCCATGACGCCGACGACGCGGAAATTATAAAAACCAATCTTGATCTTTTTATTAATGGGATCGACATTTTTGAACAGATTGTCTCTAATTTCGGTACCGATCACGCAGACAAATCTTTTATTTTGAATATCCAAAGCGGTTAGAAATCTTCCATATTCAGGCAAGGAATTGGCAACTTGAATCTGATCGTCGGTGGTGCCTACTATTACAATGCCTTCCAAAACCTCGGAACGAAATTTGATATTTTTTCTCGAACCAGTCGAAGGATTTATGGCACGTGCCTTTTTTAGACGTCGCTCCAGTTTTTCACTTTGCTTAAACGTTATCTCCGGTCGGTTGCGAAACTCAAAGAAATTTCCGGTGATGATCCATGGCATTCGCGAAACATATAACACATCCGAACCAACGGCCGAAATGCTTTCTTTAAAATTGTTCCCCAATCCGTTTGCCACGGTCATAGTGGTTACGACTGCCAAAATACCGATAATAATTCCCAGCGCGGTCAGAATGCCACGTGTCTTATTGGTTTTTATAGCTGAAAAAGCGATCTTAAAGGATTCTATTTTTTCCTGAAAAAAACGCATCTTAAAACCTATTTAGCTCTTTTGACTTTCATTTTTTACAGTGACTTGAGAATTATTTTCTAATGTCTGGCTAATAGCGCGATAGTTGCCGGTTATGATTTCATCACCTTCTGCCACACCATCCAGGATTTCAATGTGAGTTTCGCTTTGAATGCCTGTTTTGACCTGTTTTGCCACTGCCTTGCCCTCTTTAATGAGAAAGACAATCGGTACAAATCCATCTTTGTCCGGGACATATTCGCTTTTTTTTGACGTATCCGGAGGCACCGCCTCTTTGCTTTTTTGTTTTTTAATTTTAAGTTGTTCCATTGTGCGGACCGTTACACATTGGAGAGGTACGCTCAAGGTCGAATCGCGGATCTCAGTGGTGATGTCGCTGCTGGCAGTCATCCCCGGCCTTAAATCTTCGCCAGCGTCCACAACGGTAATCTTCACTTCAAATTCTGTTTTTTGTTCAGTTGTGCCAGAGCCGGTGATGGTGGCGCTGCTGGCAATTTCTCTGACCACGCCGTTAAAAACCTTGTCGGGCAGTGCGTCCACTTCAATTTTGGCGCTGTCGCCTATGCTGACCGAAACTACATCGTTTTCATCGACATTGACCAGCGCCTCCATGCCGGCGAGATTGGAAACAATCATGATGACATCTTCTTGAAATTGGGAGCCTAGCGCAATTTCTCCGACTTCTTTGTTCAATTTGCTGATCGTACCAGCCATCGGCGCATAAATTGTTGTTTTGGACAGATCATCTTTGGCTTGTTTCAGCACTGCCTTAGCTTGTTCCACCTGCTGCAGAGCAGAATTATAGCGAGCTTTTTCAGCTTTGTCAGCAGCGTATGCCTGATCCAGATTCGCCTGGGAGTCCAGCTTTTTCTCAAACAGATCTTTCATTCTGTTGTAATCTTTTTCCGCTTTTATCATGTTTTCCCGTGCCAGCGAAGCATTAGATTCTGATGCCTTGAGATTGGCTTCTGCGCTTTCCACAGCGGCTAAAAATCGTTCGCGGTCCAACTGTACCAGCAATTGTCCACTCTCCACCCAATCGCCCTCTTTAACAAACAGGTGAGTAATCTTCGCTGCCACATCGGCGCTGATTTTGACTTTGGTCTGGGGCTGAATACGACCGGTGGCAGTAACCGTCTCGACAATCTTCTGCTTGGTTACTTTTTCAGTTTGCACCGTAATACTGTCCGGATTTTTATTAGACTTGGTAATCGAAAAGATAACTACAACAATAATCAACAAGGCGACAGAACCGATAATAATTTTTTTCTTCTTGGACATGATAAAATCTACTCCATATTTTTTTCATTTTATAATATTATCCAACTCAAAATGAGGATGCTCTATTTAAAGCTGGTTTTCACTTACGATCGATATTTAGTAATGTTACAAGCGAAACTTAAATATTTTTTAAATTGCTATCAGCGGATGGACATAGGGAATGCTAATTTTGGAGGAAAAATTTTTTGCTTGTTTAATTCGCACTTTTTTTGTATTGTAAGTATGAAATTCTGGTCATCGCCGGTAGCAACCCTGCTAATAATTTGCAGCAAAATATTTCAATAGAAAAGCGAAGACAAGCATTCAACCAGCAAGATGAATGCATTAAAAGCTAGCTCCATTCGACCTGAAAAAATATGGCAAACTACAACAACAATTTAGAAAAACGACTCTGGGATGCAGCAGACCAATTGCGGGCGAACTCGGCATTGACAGCGCAGGAATATTCGACGTCGGTGTAAGGACTCATCTTTTTGAAATATGCGGATTATCGGTTTTCCATTGTGGATAAGGAACTGGCAACTGTGAAAGTGAGCGGCAGGCGCACCATCGGGAAATTGGATTACCAGGCAAAAGGGGCACTGTACCTACCCGAAAATGCCCGTTATTCTGCTTTGATGAAATTGTCTGAAGGGGCGGATATTGGTGAGCACATCAATAAGGCCATGCGTACGATTGAGGCGGAGAATCCCGAGCTGAAAGATGTGCTGCCCAAAACCTACAAACAATTTAAAAACACGCTGCTGGTGGAACTATTGAAAATTTTCAAGGGCATCGATTACTCTGAAGGCGGTGATGTGTTTGGCAAAATTTATGAGTATTTTCTTGGTAAATTTGCCATGAGCGAAGGACGGGGTGGCGGCGAATTCTATACGCCGATGTCCATTGTCAAGCTGATTGTGAATATTTTTGAGCCATATCATGGCAAGATTTACGATCCTGCTTGCGGATCAGGCGGTATGTTTGTGCACTCGGCAAGGTTTGTCGCGGAGCACCAGGGCAAACCCGAGCGGGAGATCAGTGTGTATGGACAGGAGAGTAAATCTTCAACCTTGAAATTGGCGAAGCTGAACCTGGCAGTGCATGGTTTATCCAATGATATTTTACAGGGCAACACCTATTACGAAGACCGCCACAACAGGCTGGGAGCATTTGACTTTGTGATGGCAAATCCACCGTTTAATGTCAATGGCGTGGCTAAAGAGCGGTTCAAGGATGATCCCCGCTTTCCGTTCGGCTTGCCACGGGCGGATAATGCCAATTATATTTGGATTCAGACGTTTTACAGCGCCTTAAATAGCAAAGGCAGGGCAGGATTTGTCATGGCAAATTCTGCCAGCGATGCCCGACAGTCCGAGCTGGAAATCCGCAAGCAACCCATCGAATTTAAAGCCGTGGATGTGATGGTGGCAATTTCATCCAATTTCTTTTATACCGTTGCCCTGCCCGTGACGTTGTGGTTTTTGGATAAAGGTAAAAAGGGAACAGATAGAGAAGATAAGGTACTGTTCATCGATGCCCGGAATATTTACCAGCAGGTGGATCGTGCCCATCGGGAATTTACTATCAAACAAATCCATTTTATTGCCAACATCGTTCGTCTGTACCGTGGGGAATCGATTAATACCGTCGTAGAGACGTTGCCACCCATTGTAGAGACGTTGCCACCCATTGTAGAGACGTTGCCACCCATCGTAGAGACGTTGCCACACAGGCTCTGGCACTTTAACACAACCAGAATTTATAACGTTGCCACCCATCGTAGAGACGTTGCCACCCATCGTAGAGACGTTGCCACCCATCGTAGAGACGTTGCAGTGCAACGTCTCTACGATAAAAAACGAAATGAATTTCACCAATTTATTCCCTGAAAACAAATATCGCGATGTAAAAGGATTGTGCAAGGCGGCAACAATAAATGAAATTGAAGAACAGGGCTGGAGTTTGAATCCTGGTCGATATGTAGGAATTTCAGATGCAGATGATGGTGATGAAATGGAATTTTATAAGCGGTTGGAAGAATTAAATGAGGAATTGGAATTACATAATAA
>CAZNDR010000126.1:0-2217 GCA_964571835.1 uncultured Cytophagia bacterium
GGTATATATTTCAAGGTAAAATTATTTTTGAAATTGTTAAATTCAAGGAAATTGTAGGCTGGCAATTTCTATTTGGCGTTTCAATTTATCTCTTAATTGCCGGGATTTTTTATACCATCATTTATTATGGTAATTTTAAAAAGAAAGAAATGGCCGAAGCTGAATTAAAAATTTTGACTAGAGATGCGGAATTGAAAGCCCTGAAACTACAAATGAATCCGCATTTTTTGTTTAACTCACTCAATTCAATCAACGCGTTAATTACCAAGGATGCAAAATTAGCCAGAAAAATGATTTCCCAGCTTTCCGAATTGTTGAGAATGTCATTGGAAAGCCATGAAAAATTGTTGATACCGCTACGCCAGGAGCTTGATTTGGTTCATACCTATTTGTCGATAGAGCAGATTCGGTTTGAGGATAAGATGATCTTCCGCGAACAAATTGATCCGGCTTTGATGAGCAAGCCTTTCCCAGCAATGCTGCTTCAGCCGCTCATTGAGAATGCTGTCAAGCATGGCATCGCTGAGAGTCGAACTGGAGGATTTATCGAATTGATTTTAAGGAAAAATGAAAATTTTATAAACGCCACCATTACTAACACCAAATCAGTCGGTCTAGCCAAGAATGAAAAACAAAATGGCTTATCCTTAATTAATATTCGCCAGCGCCTTGACCGGATGTACGGAAAAATGTATCAGTGGGGAATTGACACTTCACAAGCAGAATTGTTCAAAATTTTTTTCAGTATTCCATTAATGCAGGAATAGGTTGATGGGCAAAAAAAAAGCCATAATTGTCGACGATGAGGAACTTGGCAGGGAAATCATAAAAGAATATTTAGTTGATTTTCCCGAAGTTGATGTAGTCGCTGAGTGCTGTGATGCGCATGAGGCATTAGACGCTGTCCATCGGTGGCAGCCCGATTTGCTGTTTCTTGATATTCAAATGCCAGAGATAAATGGTTTTGAATTACTGGAAATGTTGGAGCACATTCCTAATATCATTTTTTCCACTGCTTATGATCAGTATGCCATTAAAGCATTTGAGGTGAACGCAGTGGACTATCTTCTCAAGCCGTATGACGCTGATCGATTCGGATTAGCTGTTAATCGTGCCTTGAATAACCTGCAGACTAAGTCAGAAAGAACTGAATCGATCACCAAGCTGCTGGCGTCGCTAAACCGACCAGAAAAATTTCTCGAACGGGTACTTATAAAACAAGCGGGACGGATTGTGATTATTTATGCTCGAGAAATCTACCTGATCAAAGCCATGGATGATTATGCTGAAATTCACACCAAAGCAGAATCCTATTTGATACAACAATCGCTGAACCACCTGGAAGCAAGACTTAATCCTGACCAATTCATCCGGGTGCACCGTTCTTTCATTGCTAACATTGATGCGATTAAAAATATTGTTGCCTGGACGAACGGGCGTTATAAATTATTTTTAAAAGATGGCCAAGAGATTTTTCTGAGTCGATCAGGCTACCAGAAATTGAAACGGTTTTTTGTTTAGCTGCTGCTCACATTTCTTGCTTTATGGGAAGAGCAGATTGGACAATATGAAAGTTGGCGTTATCTCCGATACCCATGGAAAAATTAATGCCGAGGTATTTGAACTATTTAGTGGCGTCGATCAAATTTGGCATGCGGGCGACATCGGCGATGTCAAAGTGATTTCCGATTTGCAGACGATTGCTCCAGTTATCGCTGTTTATGGCAATATGGACAAATTTCCAATCATTTCAACATTTCCCCATCATCAGAAAATAGAAATCGCTGCGCATAAAATTTATTTGACGCACGAATATCTCACAGAAAACTCACGTCGACTTACTGGAAATGATATCAATTTTGATCTCAATTTTAGTATGATTGTGTATGGGCATACGCACGTTCCTTTCATTGAACGCAAACGATCGGTCATTTATTTTAATCCGGGTTCAGCTACCTATCCAAGAAACCGAAAAAAATCTTCGGTGGGATTTATTTCACTCAACAAGGGCGGCGCTATTGCCACTGAAATAAAATATTTTTGATAGATTATGAAAAAATATATTTTTTTTATTGACATGAACTGTAAAATTTCTTATATTCCAACCCTTTAAAAATGGAAAATTTGAGGGTGTAGCTCAGGCTGGAAGAGCATGCCGACCTTTTCTGTCGGGAGGGTTCAGGGTTCTAATGTGGTAATAAAGTTTTGAGGGTGTAG
>CAZNDR010000126.1:2317-9777 GCA_964571835.1 uncultured Cytophagia bacterium
GAGGGTTCAGGGTTCTAATGTGGTAATAAAGTTTTGAGGGTGTAGCTCAGGCTGGTAGAGCAACGGCCTTTTAAGCCGTGGGTCCAGGGTTCGATTCCCTGCACCCTCACAGAATTAAGAGGCGGTGAAATAATTTGCCGCCTTTATGATTTAATGCGCCCATAGCTCAATTGGTAGAGCAACTGACTCTTAATCAGTAGGTTCGGGGTTCGATTCCCTGTGGGCGTACTTTTTTTTGTATCAAATGGCAGAGCAACCCGACGGTCTGGTCGGGTAAGTTCAGGGTTCGATTCCCTGTGGGCGCTTTTTGAGTTTTTCCTGTTAAAAGGGGGGCTTTTTATGGGGCAGCGCGTTAATAGAATAGCAACTACAAGTTCTCTGATTAAGCAAAATTTCTTCATTTGGGTCGATCCTCTCATTCCTATTCATGTTTTAGGTAACATTAAAAAGCACAAATTCCCCGCCATAAAATATGAAAAAAGTCAAGTTGTCAGATCTGAAAAGGCTATCTGTTTTACAAAACTTCCCTGATACAAACCAGCATTGATTCGCCTCCCAGAAAATTTTTTTCTTGAAAATTAATTTACGACTTCGTATTATTAAAGCAACCTGGTCAACCAGGTTTTCACTACACGGGTTGAGTACGTTCAATCAGTAAGGATGAATGTAGTAAACTACAATTCCATAGTTTTTTTAAACCACTATAGTGCCACAGGCGAAATATTGGACAAGGATATTTCCTTATTTAAATTGGAGACTTGATGCAAGAAAATTTTTTCCCTGATTTGAAGCGTAACAAATTTTTCACCAAGTTAATTCTTTTTATCTCTGGTATGTTTGTCGGCAGCGTGTTAACTTATGTTGTCCTTCATGTGCCCGATAATTTTTTTACTCGGGAGCCCGTTTCAGAAATTGCCATCGTCAAACCTGAATTTGATCCGTTTAAAGATTTTGTATTGCCCATCAACGATAGAATCAATGAAAAAATTCAATATTATCTACGTCCAGATCAAAAAGCAGATTTAGTCGAAAGCTACCAACGCTCGGGCAGATACTTGCCCATGATCAGAGCCATCTTTGAAGAATATAATCTGCCACAGGTATTGGTCTTTCTGCCAATTTTAGAAAGCGGATTTATCCCCGATAATAGTTCAGGGGCAGGAGCTACAGGCTTATGGCAAATAATGCCTGCTACGGCCTCAGAGTATGGTTTGAAATATAATCGTTGGATAGACGAAAGAAGAGATCCTGAAAAATCCACCGTCGCCGCGGCTGAATTCTTGCGTTTCCTTTATGATGAATTTAACAATTGGGAATTGGCATTGGCTGCTTACAACACGGGCTATTCCAAAATTAAGCGGGCTATTGTGCGCGAAAAGACAATCAACTATTGGGAGCTCAAGCATATTCCCAGAGAGACCTATCACTTTATTCCCAATTTTTATGCCATTTTACATCTGCTCGCTAATCCGAAAAAGTATCAGCTTAATTTGCCTGAACTTTCAGCACCACTGGATTATGAAACCATTGATTTAGAAGCGACCTTTTCGCTCGATCAAATTTCCAGATTAGCTAATTTATCGCCGTATGTAATTAAAGATTATAATCCTTCGTTGATCAGCGATATTGCTCCGAGCGGCAAATATACCATTAAAGTGCCGATTGGCGTCAAAGAATACTTCATGGATCAGTACAAAGAAAAACCCCCAGCACAAATCGAAATCACCTATACGACTTATCGTGTGAAAAAGGGCGATACTTTGTACAAAATAGCGAAAGAATTCGGCACAACGATCAACGCCATTAGAGCTGATAACAATCTTGTCAGCGCAAGACGGATTAAAATTGGTCAATTGCTCAGAGTTGCAGTTGTCGCTGTACTTAAAGAAACGGATGGCGCAGCAGAAGATTCAATTAGCACTGCCAGCGATTCGACAGCAATTTGGAAATGGAATCTGATCAAATTTATCTATCGGGCGGAACGAGATTCAGTTTCAATGCATACGATAGCTCGCTATTATGAAACAACGATTGATGAAATAAAAAAAGCTAATCCCTGGCTAAAGTCTGATTGGCTGCATGAAGATGAGGAGGTCGTTATTATCAAGCCAGCCGACAAGGTTACTATTCATAAGACAAGAAAAAATGATTCATTATGGCGATTGGCAAGAAAATATGGTTCGACTGTTGCAGATTTAAAAAGGTGGAATCAGTTGCGAAGCTCAAGCATTCATCCGGGGCAACGCTTAATAGTTGTGCTTATTTAGCTTGAACGATATTGATGAATTCAATATCATTATGCCATGATTCAATAAGAATTAGAATTTGTCGCGAAGAGAGGATAGCTTTTTTATTTTTCTTTTTGGAATATTAATTTAACATTCTTTCATTTTGCTCTCGGCTTTTAACAAAAGAGGAGCCAAATAAAAGCTCCTCTTTTGTTCAAAAAACGTTAATTGCTTATTTTTTCTCACCAACGCTGAATACTGCTTTGCCGAGCAAAAGGATCAACACACCTAAGTAGATAAAAGCTACTCCAAATGGCCAAAGTCTATGCGTTGGCACAAAAGTATTGCACAAGAAAGCTAATACGGCAAAGACTATGGTGACAATGATCCACTGGATAAAATAATTTTTGAAAGTCACATTACTCACCTCCTTCCAATTAAGGGCTGATGTTGGTCTTGGAAAGGAGCTTAGGCAATCTGAAAAAAATAGAATTGACTAATTAATCATTCAGTCAATTTTGATAACCTTGATTTAAAAAAATATTGTTTTTCTCATTTTAATTAGCCATAATTCGGAGAACAATTGCTGTCAAATTGTCTCTTGCTCCTTTTTTATAACAATTCTTTTTCATTATCTCACAGGCGTTATTCAAATCGTTTTTATTTCTATTAATGATATCAAACATTTCTTCATCTGAATTATTGGTGTAAATCCCATCAGTGCAGAGAATAAAAATATCATTATTTTTCAAAATAACTTTTTGAATATCTGGCTTCACCTGTTGTTCCACACCCAAAGCTCTGGTGATGACATGTCCGCTACTAAATTCGTCCCGCGTAACTGCCAAGCGCGGATTTTGATCTAATAACTCCTGCAATTTGGAATGATCCTTGGTCAGTTGCAACAAAGTTCCCTCTCTGGCGACATAGATTCTGCTATCGCCGACGTGGCCTAAAATGGCATAGTTGTTTTCCACCAGCATCATAGCAATGGTCGAAGCGATTAATTTATTTTGTTTTTTCCCCATTTGAAAAATGATGCGATTACCCGCTTCAATCAATTTCTGCACAAAAGCAATTTTATTCTCTTGATAATTGTTTGCAAACCGCGTTATGGCTTCATTGATAATTTGCAGGGCAGCACGGCTGGCCAGTTCACCGGCAAAAGCGCCACCCACACCGTCAGCAACGGCGAATACCTGTTCCTTCTCCATAATTAAATGGCTGTCTTCATTAGCTGAATATTTTGGATTTAATCCTTTGTCGGTAATGCTGGCTATATCAACGGCCAAATTCATGAGTCTAAATTCCTTTGTCCATTTCGATGGGAAAGCCCCATTAAAAAGCCGATTATTAAGTATGAAATAATAAAAGAGAATCCACCCCGACTAATAAAAGGCAACGTAATGCCAGTCATCGGGATAAGCTTAATAACTCCGCCAATATTTACAAAAACTTGAATTGCCAACATGGTCGTAAAACCCATAGCTAACAGCTTTTCAAAATCATTGTCCGTTTCCACTACGATGCGGATGCCGAGGAAAAATAACACCAGGTAAGCAAAGACAATTACCATAGCTCCCAAAAAACCTAACTCCTCGGCAATAGCAGCATAGACAAAATCTGATACGACCAGAGGAATATTAGTGGGATAACCTAAACCTAAGCCAGAACCGGTCCAGCCTCCGGCATTTAAGGCAAAAAATGAATTCATAATTTGATAGACACTATTCCACCAAACTTCATTGTGCGGTAGCGCCCAAATATCTGACCAAATTATGAAACGTTGCATCACATGAGCCGGAAGAAGGCTGGCTGACAGCAGAATTAGCTTTGAAATAATAATGGTGAGTGCACTTCCGCCAACGAGGTAAAGGTATCTACGTGTCAAAACAAAAATCATGACTACTACCAAACCACCATAAACGATCACTTGCCCAAAATCTTTGAGCAGAACAAATAAAAACTGAGGGATTAGCCAGATTAATAAAAAAGGTCCCCAGGGAATCAGCAACTGTTTGATTCGTTGTCCTTTTATTTTTGGTCGCTGGCGAATAAAATCTTCTTTGTACTTGGCAAAAAAACCGGCTAAAAAAATGATAATGGTGATCTTGAATGCTTCCCAGGGTGTCATTTGGTAGACAAACCGACCGCGAGTCTTCACCTCGCTCAGCGCGACAAAAATAGCCAATAGAACAATTGTGATTGCCACCCAAAAAAATGGCTTAGCGAGCGAATCCATAAATTGATCGTGGGAACATTTTTTGACTAAATAGACGAGAGAAAATAGGGCAATAAGATAGGGGATAAAGACACGAGCCCAGCCGGGAAGGTTTGCTAAGAATTCTCCCAACAATTGCGTCGGCTTGAACTTTTCCAGTTTCAGCAGCTGTTTCGCCTCTTTTTGAATGGCATCCAGACTTCTCTCTTGAGTCAGCTCGCCGGCAGTGGTGTCTTGCTGAATTGTTTTGACAATCAAGGAATCGGCATGCATTTTTTTCACGGCGGCAGCCGAATACTGCTTGATGAGCGTTTCCTGAAAATTCACATTAATCGCTGCACTAATTCGATATTGCACAACCAGACCGATACCAGTCAGAAAGGCAACAACAACCAGAATAGAAAAATCACCTTTATAGTGTTGCTTTAGCAGAAGATAAACAATAAAGAAAGCGCTTATTAATAGTACATTTCGGAGGAGTACGGCCAGACTTGGATCATAACCTCGAGCATTACCGGCAATATAGACCGATAACAAGCCAACCGTCGTAATCAAGATGGCGGCAAAAATGCCCCCAAATGGATTAATTTTTAATGTTGATGTTTTTTGAGCTGTCATTTTTAAAGTAACCTAATTGAAAAGCTTTTAGATAAATTTCTTTAGCGACGGGAGCGGCAGCGGCACCACCATAACCAGCACCTTCAGCTACCACGGCAATGGCGATCTGTGGATTATCAACCGGCGCGAATGAAATGAAGAGAGCGTTATTAATGATAATTTTTTCAGTTGTGCCATCATCCTTTTTGATGATTTTGGTTATCTCCGATGTGCCAGTTTTACCGGCAACTTCGACCTCTTTCATTTGCATCCGATACGCTGTGCCCCCTTTTCCCCACACAACTTCCCGCATCATTTTTTGCACTTTTCTGGCAACGTGTTCAGACATGACTTGACGCCATACTTGCGGTTTTTCATCGAACTCCAATTTTGGTTTCATCAAAATACCATTATTGGCAATGGCGCAAGTGACCAAGGCAAGTTGGAATGGCGTTGTCAGCACCCTCTCTTGCCCAATACAGGACCAGGCTAATTCATGTTCATTTTCGGTTGCTGGAAACGAACTTTGAAAGACATTTATTCCCTTTAATAATTCTTTATGCGAAATATTCCATGCTACTGGTTGATTAAAGCCGAAGCGAAAGGCCATGTCATGCATCAAAGAATCGCCCACGGTCACGCCCAATTTGGCATAAAAAGCATTGCTGGATTTGACAAGCGCTTGCGTGAGGTCTAACTTGCCATGGCCGCGCCATACGCCACCTCTTTTTTGATAACTCGCCCGCTCGTGATCATAAACTCGTTTTCGTCTCACCCCAGGCGGTAAGTAACCATCAGCGCCAATTTCCCATACCGGATCTAGTCCTTTCTCGATGGCGGCTGAGGCGACAATTGTTTTCATTGTTGAGCCGGGCGCGTAAAGTCCCCATAAAGCTCGATTGTAGAGCCGTTGATTATCCGCATCCTTGACAATGCGAGCCCAGGCTTGGTCGATCGCAACGGAGTCAGGATGATAACTTGGCGCACTTACCAAAATCAGAACATCACCGGTCGCCGGCTGAATCGCCACCACAGCACCTTTGTTGCTTCCAAAAGCATTGTAGGCGCATTTTTGTAATTCATAATCGATCGTTAAGGTTATATCATTCCCAATTGGCTTGATACGAAAATATTTATTATTGAGGTAGTTATTTTTTTCAGTCGCGTCATAATGCGTCCAGCCCATCAAGCGAGCAAAGCTGCTTTTTTCAATGCCCGCTTTGCCGCGCTCCACATCAGAATAGCCAATTAAGTGAGAGGTGGCTTCACCCAACGGATAAAATCGCCTTGGCAAAGAAGCTTCGTCAGACTGGGCATAGCCAGCCAGTAGCAAGCTGTCAACCTGGTGACGATCATAAATATTGCCTTTCATTGTGGTGGCTTCAATAATCCAGGGCCTGGGATCATGCAGATTTTTGGTTTCAGTAAAATAATCATTATGAATAAAAATCTGCCAGTAGCTTTGATAGGCAAGTAGTGAGATAAATCCAAAAAGGAAAATCCACAGCACAACAGCTGTTTCGCGTCGCCGAACAAAAGAAAAAATTCCGCTTAAACTTTTGCTGGTGGCAAGGTAGATTCTCACCATAACAACAGTGAAAACCGCTAAAATCAAAAATTTGATAATTGTCAGTACAAGAAGCATCGCAGATTACTCAGTAGTAATGGTCATTATGATGGGATTGAGTTTGCAAAATTTTATTTTATCAGTCAGGCATAAGTCGCGACTGCCTTTGATCGGATTAATTTCATCATTGATAAAGGTGCCGTTCGCGCTTCCTTCATCCACCAGGCGAATTTTATCTTCAGACAGCACCTCCAATGAAGCATGTCGTTTGGAGATATTATGAAATGGCAGACAAATTGCTGAAGTGGACAGGCGACCAATAGTGTATTTTTGTCCGGGCTTCAAAGCCCAGGATAATCCTTTACCTTCACCTGCAATGATGCTCAGCGTGAGTTTTTTTGGTTTGGCGGCAGTTTCGCCTTCATTTTCATCGGAAGAAAACCAGCAGCGCACCTCTGCTTTTCTTTTCGAAACCGTAGCTGAAGAAATAATCTGTAATTTTATTTTTGGCGGTGATAACTCGTATTCTTTTTGAGCCATATATTTTTGTATTCTATTCTGAACAGCGGCTTCTAGTTTTTTAATAGAATGGGCATGCTTAATGAAGATGGTGTTGTTGACATACACATCGAAACGATCTGGTGCGGCCACATGTTGCGGATCATCAGCTTCGAGATTTCGTTCTATTGCATCAACTAACTGGCTGAACAGCCTTTCATGTTCTAATGGATCGATAAACCACCAAAAAATGGAATAAATTACCTTTTTAATGGCTTGATCAATGTTAGTTATGAGACCCATGGCTTCCTTTCATCACTTGATAATTTTCAAGCTATAATTCATTATT
>CAZNDR010000127.1:0-9758 GCA_964571835.1 uncultured Cytophagia bacterium
AAATATTCTGTCCTTATGCGCTTGCCAAAAGGCATGCTGAACCTCAGTTAAAAAAAATCCTGCCTTGACCAAGGTCTGACCTAATTGTTCTTGAATAAGAGGATCGAATTTTCCACTAAAAACATTTTTAGACATTATCACTCCTGATAATAATTTGTCGTGTCAATATACAAATTTTCAAATTGACAAGCAATGTTTTTCATGTTGAAATAAAATGGCAGCGCTGTTCTTTTGCTTCTTTAAAATTTTTTTTATAAGATTTGCAGCCATGTGTAGTCAATAGTAAGAATAATAGAGTAATATTAAAAAAATAGGCACATCATTGAACTGTCTTTGGCTTAATTTTTGCTGGATGAAAAGCAATGTTAGGGCTGCATCTTGCACTGCATCTTTTTTAATTTGATTTAGCGGGGAAAAAAAGTTCGAATATTTCAAGTAAAGGAAAAATTTCAGCCTCAATCGAAAGTGCATTCATGGTTGGTTTACAGGAAAAACAAAAAAATAGATTGGACTTGCTTCAGAAGAAAAACAACATCATTGCTATTGCCAGCAGTAAGGGAGGAGTTGGCAAAACATTGGTTGCCGCAAATATCGCTTATCACTTAACAAAGCTTAATAAAACTGTTACTATAATCGATCTTAACTTAGCCAGTCCGGGCTTGCATGCCCTTTTTGGGATCAATTCGCCGGCAAAATGTATAAATAGCTTATTTATTGATTCAAGCACAAAATTGACTGAAGTGGTTGTTGCCACAAAAATAAAAAATTTAAACGTGATTTGCGACAGCCATCATTCTTTAGGAAAATTAGAAAAAGCGGATTTATTTGTCGACAAACTCCTGTCAGCAGTCAAGCTGCTGAAATCGGATTATGTAATTTTTGATTTGGGAACAGGCCTTAGTAAATTTGACACTAAACTTTTTTTATCAGCTCAAACAGCACTGATGATAGGTACGCCTGAGCCAACTGCAGTTAAAGACAATTTTAGTTTTTTGAAGCTTTGTGTGCTGCACCGACTGGAAGAAATTTACAGAAGAGATGTGGCTGCTCTACAAGTTATCCATGAAGCCCAACTGAGTTACAATTCAGCGCTGAATGATAATATTAAAAACTTAATTAAAAACATCATGCCTGACACCAATCCGCGCTATGATAATGATAAATTGAATTTTTTCCCAAAGTACATTCTGAATATGGTGCGAGACGATTCTGATCTTTTGTACGCCCAAGCAATTAATAGCGCTGTCAATGAAAGGTTGAGGTTAAAGCTACAGCAAGTGGGCTTCATACCTTTCTGTCGTCAATTAAGAGCTTTATTAAAAAAGAGTTCGATTGAAGATGTTTTAAAAAATGCCAATGGCGCTAAAAATTTTTATGAAAATTTGGCAAATGAATTAGTTGCCGATTCATGGGTAGCAACTAAATACAATGCGCCAATCAAAATCAAAAAGTTGACTAAAGTGGATAGAGATCTTTATCAAGATGACCAGCATTTAATCTGCACTTCCTCGTGTGCGCGTTGGGGAGATTGCAGCTATCAGCATGGTGGCTATCCCTGCAAAATAAAATACATTGGTTTTATGAATACCAATTAAGTTAGAAAAAATCCTCGTTTTGATCCATAAAAAGCCTGTTTGACTTTTCCTTCAAATAGGCTTTTTATTGCAAAACAAGTTAATTATTTTTTCTTGAGTTATTAAATGAAAAAATCTGGCAGCATATTTCTCATTGGGTTGGCGATAATAATTTTTGGAGGTTGCCATCAGCCTTTGCCACCAGAAATAAAAAATCTGGCCCCAAAAATTCCCATAAATATTTTTCCACTGGATAATGCTGCAAATTTGAAAACTATGATCACTTTTCGTTGGCAGGCAGAAGATCCCAATGAGAATGATACTTTAAGTTTTGATTTTTATCTGCAAGCCGGAAATCCCAATCCGAGCCGGCTATTTTCTAACCTTGTCGCTGACTCATTAGTGCTGCATTCGTTAATTTATGATACGACCTATTACTGGAAAGTTGTAGCCAAAGATCGTACGGGTGATTCAACCAGCAGTTCTATTTGGCGCTTTACTACGCGGCATGAATTCAATGCCTCGCCCCATCTTCCGTCAGCTGTAGCGCCGTTAGATAATGCACAGTCTGTCTCGATAAATAATGTCGTGCTTACGTGGATAGGAAGCGATCCGGATTATTTTAGTATTCTTTGTTATGATGTGCTATTTGGGCAGCAGCCGGACTCTTTGTCCATGTTGTCTCAATGTCAATCAGAAGGCTCGTTTTCATTGGGACTCTTGCGTTACAACACGAAATATTTTTGGCAGATAATTGCCAAGGATGATTATGATAGCATAAAAGTCGGACCAATATGGAATTTCGAGACGCTGCTGGCGGAAACAATCTTTAATGGCAGTTTTGATTTGGATAATGTTAATGAAGCGCCATCGCTTATAAAATGGTCAATTAGCGAATTAGGGGCAAAAGTTATTGTCTCTGATGAAAAGAGGTGGAACAATTTTGGTCACAGCGCTTGCTTGGTTGACACTACCACTGAAGGCAGTTGCTACCTTGCCGCTACTATTGATGAAAAAGAATTGGGCATGCTGCAATTTTATTTTTTGATAACCTCAGATGATGATTATTGGGGAGTACGCTTATATTCAGGAATTGCGGACAGCACGACATTGGGCCCACAAATTTCCATCAGAGAAGGTAAGCTGCAATATTATGATAAAAGTCAATCCTGGAAAACGATCCTTACCATCAAACCGGATAAATGGTACTTATCACAAATAGTATTTGACTGTACAAAACAATTTTACGATATCTATATTGATGACAGAAAATTAGCCGAAAGCGTGACCTGGACAGGGACAAGTGTGCCGGCAATCAAGTACATTTACTTTTTAACTTTTGATAATAGAACTTGCCACAAAGCATTCATCGATGAGGTTCAGATTTTTGCCAATCCTTAAGATTGAGCGTGTCTGTTGGTGCTTTACTAAATTTTCAGATTTCTTGAGCTGAAAGATTTTAATGATAATAAGGGATGTTTGATAATCGAATTGAAATTGCTGGGATCGAGGTCATTGATTTCAGATCGAATTAGCACAATCTCTCCAGAAAATAAATTCTTAGCTCAAGCAATTGCATGTTTGTTTGCTTTAGCTTGCAGAACCGGGAATTTCTGCGTAGCTATAAATGTTACAAATAAATCTCCACGCGAGAGCCCTGGCCCAATTGGCTGAAAAAATAAATTTCGCCGCCATGGTCTTCGACAATTCTTTTCACTATAGATAAACCTAATCCCATGCCTCTTTTTTTTGTCGAATAATAAGGTTCAAAAATTTTGTTTAATTTTTCCGGTTCAATGCCAGTTCCGAAATCTTTTATCACAATTTTGGCTGAGCGGTGGGATTGGTCAATTTTTTTAGTCTCGATGACCACTTTTGGCGGACTGTTTTTTTCCATGCTGGCTTCCAGGCTATTTTTGATGAGATTATGCAATGCGCGGCGAAGCTGTGAACGATCGATCAGCAAAGGGGATAAATTTACATCAAGGTCTAATTGAATCTGTGGCGCGCCTGGTGCTGAGGCAAAAAAGTTTGTCAAATTCTTAATCAGGTCATTTAAGTCTTCTTTGGCAAGTTTTATTTGGGGCATTCGGGCAAATTCTGAAAATTCCTCAGCCATTCGTCGCAGTGAATCAACTTCATCAGAAATAGTCTTTAAAGAAGAATCTTTTTCACCTGTTTCCCCAGTGGGAAATTTGCTCCATAAGCGGCGGACCGATATTTGGATCGGCGTCAGAGCATTATTAATCTCATGAGAAATTCGTCTCGCCACCTCCTGCCAGGCTGCCAGCCTTTCCGCTTGAATCAATTTTTCCTGACTAGTTTTCAATTCGGCAATCATTTTGTTGAAAGAATCAACTAAAAACTTAATTTCATCTTTGGCTTTGACCGAGACAGGGTGTGAAAGATCCCCTTCAGCGACCCGCTGCATGCCGCAAACCAATCCCTGAATTGGTTCACTTATTCCTCGGGAGAGAGTGTTCGCTGCATAAATAGCCAACAAGGCGAGCAAAATTATAAACAATGTGGCAAAGCCCCAAATTATCTGCCCTTCGACGAATGATTTTTTAATTAAAGATAGCGAATTGTAAAGTCTTAACGATTCGGAAATTTTATTTTTTGCTGAAATAATTGACGAGTCTATTTCAAGAGCAACGATTCTGATTGTGTCCTTTTCATCAACATGGTAAAACTCACAATAGTGTTTATTATCTACACTAATTATATTACTTTTGATCTCATTTCGTTTTATCAAATTAATGATTTCAGCTTCATAAATCTGGCTGTTAACGAAAAGCTGCTGATTGGTGCCGGATGTTTCTAAAACGTGCAGACTATCTCCATCCAACTTTAGGCTGCAATAATAAGCTACCTTATTCTGCGCGGCAATCGGAGCTGTTACTTGGTTAATCTTTTCGTATTTATTAATAAAATAGTTGCCTTGCTCCTCCAGTTGACGTTTAATTATTTCAAGTGAATTGGACAAGGACTCGCCGATGCCCGGCAATAAAAACATTTGCACGCCTTGTGTCAATAATCCGCTGACCAAGGAAGTAAGCGGAATTGCCGGAACCAAAACAAGAAGGATAAAAATAATAGTAAGTTTGACCTGAAAGCGATAACCTTTGAGCGATCGGCGATAGATAAAATAGAGATAGGTGGTTAGCAAAACAGCGATAACCAGAATCCAAAAAAGAAAAATATTCATTTGGAAGAACCTATTTGAATTGAGTGCACAGCAGAACCCGCGCTATAACTCTTCGGTTATCCGCAGCGTGACAACGCTGAGATATCACTCTGAGTCCCGATAAATCGGGAAAGGGTGTCGCCCCTTTTCACAAATGCCATATTATTAGCAAAACCTAAGACTTGTCATACAGCTATTTGAATTTGGCTTTCCAGTTGCGCGTCTACGATTGATTTGCCGAATGGCAATCAATTATCATCCCCCCATTTTTTTTCGTTTGAGGAGATACTGCATTAATGCTCGGTCGTACGGCCAGGCGGTATTGAGCAGGACGTAATCAATTTGGTCGAGATGGCACTGGCGTTTATAATTTTCAATGAAACGATTGACTTGCTTTTGGTAGTCGGCTTTGATGTGCCATGGCTGTGTGGTCATTTTTTCACCACTTTCCAGGTCTTTAAAAAGAGCATTACGCTTAAAATCAAAACTCATTTCCATCGGATCAAAAATGTGAAACACAATAACGTCATGCTTTTTATGGCGGAAATGTTTAAGACCGGAGATAACTCTATTAGGCTCATCTAACAAGTCAGAAAACACAATCACCAAGCCCCGCCGGTTTATTCTTTCTGCCATCTCATGAAGTGTTTTGGCAATGTCGGTAGTATGACTGCAGGTCACGGCTTCCAGTTCTTTCAGAATCAACGGAAGATAACTTTTTATTGAACGAGGTGGAATAAGTTTATGAATTTTTTGATCAAATAAAATCAATCCTACTGCATCACGCTGCAATATCATTAAGTAAGCCAATGCAGCAGCTAAATAAGCCGCATAGTCAAGTTTAGTAATGTTGTGCGAAGCATAGCCCATCGAGGCTGATGAGTCAAGCAACAAATAGGCTTTAAGATTGGTCTCTTCTTCAAACTGCTTGATGTAAAAGCGATCCGTCTTACCGTAAGCTTTCCAATCGATATGGCGAATTTCATCGCCTGGCATATAAGGCCGATAATCAGAAAACTCAACGCTGAAGCCGTGATAAGGGCTGCGATGAAGACCGTTGATAAATCCCTCCACTACCAATCGTGCCCGCAAATCCATATTTTTTAGCCGCGAGACAACATCGGGAAGGAGATATTTTTTATAGTCTATTTTATGATCAACTGTCATCTAATTCGCGTCAATGTTTTGTAATAGTCTATCGATAATTTCCGCCGTGCCAACTCCATCGGCCTCGGCATTAAAATTGGTAACCAGACGGTGGCGCAGCACCGGTAGCACAATGGCTTTTACATCTTCGATATCAGGCGTCGGCCGTCCCTCAAGAATTGAGCGCGTTTTGGCGCCAAGAATTAGATACTGCGAAGCTCGGGGACCAGCGCCCCAGCTAATCCAATCCTTAATAAATTTTGGCGCGCCATCGGCATGAGGCCTTGTTTTGCTCACTAACTTTACGGCAAAATTGACCACATTGTCAGCGACAGGCACACGGCGTATTAACTCCTGAAGTCTAGCGATGTCATTTTTTTTAATGATGATTTTTAGATCAGGTTGGTAGGCACTGGTAGTGGCTTTGACAATTTCAGCCTCCTCTTGGGCTGAGGGATAATCCACCCATAAATTAAACATGAACCTATCTAATTGAGCCTCGGGTAAGGGGTATGTTCCTTCTTGTTCAATGGGATTTTGTGTGGCTAAAACGAAAAAAGGTTCATCCAACTTATAAGTTACGCCTGCCGCTGTCACCTCGTGTTCCTGCATGGCTTGTAGCAAAGCAGCTTGTGTTTTGGGCGAAGTGCGGTTTATTTCATCGGCTAAAATGATGTTGGCGAACACTGGGCCCTTCACAAATTTAAACGATTTTTTGCCTGAGGACAAATCGTCTTCGATGAGCTCAGTGCCGGTTATGTCCGATGGCATTAAATCTGGTGTGAACTGAATGCGAGAAAATTTCAACTCTAATACCTGAGCCAGCGTGCTGATCAATAAACTTTTTGCTAACCCAGGCACACCAATCAATAGACAATGTCCCCGTGAAAGCAAGCTAATTAATAATTCATCGATTATTTTATTTTGTCCAATGATCACTTTACTGATTTCGTTTTTTATTTTTTCGTGTGATTTTTGTAATTGGTCAACAATTTCCAGATCACTTTCTGTGGCTTGGATTTTTGCCATTAAACCTCCGCGTCAATAAATGTTCTTCAAATGGTCTGCTTTAAATTTAAGTCTTAAAATTGCTCGTTTTGGCAATTAGCAGGGCGATAGATTTTCAAATTTGCAAAAGGCTAATCCTAGTTGCTATAAAAATTAGGCATTGCAGCATACCGGCAAAATTAAGCTGGATCATTGTTTGAGCAACTCTGATTTTGCTGTAAAAAGACTCTCCGGGCAAAGCGAATATCCGCCTGTCTTTGAGCCGATTCTCGAATGGTAATTAAATGTGGAAGTAAAGTTATTTTTGCTTTTTGCTCTGTTCCACAATTTGAGTCAGTCAATAAATAAAAATGGTGGCTTGACGATAATCCTAAGATTAGCATTACCAACTTTATATGATAATTAGAATTGTTTGTTTCAACAAAAAGCAAAATATAAAATATTTTAACTAAATGCAATTAAATTTCTTGCAAGAGGGGATTCATTTTTGTAAATTTCGTACATGGAAAAAATAAACTTAATCGGCTTGACGCTCGAAGAAATGGAGCAGTTATTAGGCTCGTTCGATCAGCAAAAATATCGCGCCAACCAACTATTTACTTATCTTTACAAAAAACGCCTCAGCGAGATAGATGAGATAACCGTTTTCTCAAAAGACCTTCGCCATCAGTTAAAGCAAGCTGCGGAAATACGGCGATTAGAAATAGCTAAGCGGCAAATTTCAGCCGATGGAGAAACGAATAAATTTTTGCTCAAACTGGACGATGGCTTGTTCATCGAAAGCGTATATATGGTCGACGGAAAAAGACGGACGATTTGCTTGTCGTCTCAGGTAGGCTGTGGGCTGAATTGCGTTTTCTGTGCAACTGGACAAATGGGCTTTAAGCGCAATTTGACTGCGGCTGAAATCGTTAACCAGCTCTTGACTATTTTAAAGACATTAAATGTTGAAGCGACCAATCTGGTTTTTATGGGAATGGGTGAGCCGTTTTTAAATTATAATAATGTCATCAAGGCCTGTGAAATAATTTCTCACAGTGATGGCTTAGCCATTGGCAAACGAAAAATTACTATCTCCACGGCTGGGATTGTCCCAACAATAAAACAATTTGCTGACGAAAAAGCAGGTTACAAATTAGCTATTTCTTTAAATGCTGCTGACAATGTGAAGCGAACACAACTTATGCCCATAAATAAAAAATATCCAATCAATGAACTTATTAATGCCGCAAAATATTATAGTTCAAAATCTCGGCATTTGTTTACTTTTGAGTATTTGATGATGGCTGGTGTGAATGACAGTCTGGCTGATGCACGAAAATTGAGCAAATTGCTCAAAGGTCTTCGCTGTAAAATAAACATTATCCCCTGCAACTCTATCAATGCGGGCTTTTTATCGCCAGCAGAAAAACAAATCGACGAATTTATCAGACAGCTTTTGAATCTGAAAATTATTATTTCGGTTAGAAGAAGCAAAGGTGCTGATATTGATGCAGCGTGCGGCCAGCTTTTTGCCCGGGTTAAAAAAGAATCGAAGTAAATGCGCGCTCAAAATTTTAAAAAGAGCTTTTTTGTGGCTGATAAGTTCTTGTCAAAAATCCAATCACGAAAGATTTTTAAAGTAGAGTGAGCAAAACAACCAGCATTAATCATCGCCGTAAATTCGTCTAAATGCTAAATTGCCTGCTTAGCCTATGCTAATTTAAATTTTGAAATAGCGCCTCAAAGGAAGACGCTCTCCCGATCTATTTAAATCATAAGAAAATTATCCCTACTAATGTTAAAATTCATTTGAGCATTCGATTCTTTATTCTTCATCGAAAGGTCAGCTTATAAATCAATAGGCGTTGGGGAAGATTAGCATATCTCATCGATAAGAGGTAAATGGCCATCATCTCAGACTGATCATAATAATTCAGATATCTTCACCATGCTGTACCCTCTTCTTTTTAATTCTTTGATGATAATTGGCAGCCGTAAATGGGGATAATCGCTTTTACGCTCCGTACCCAGATGCATTAAAACAATCGCGCCGTTGGCACCGCTTTTTTGTGTTTGGCCAAAAGAAATAATTTTTTCAGCGATTTCTTCAGCCGTATAATAAATGGTCGCACTGGTATCAGCCACCCAATCCAGCGCATCCATGCCGTTTTTCCAATCTTTGCCCAGCGTCCAGCCAATCTGCCGAAAGCCGGCTTCGGCAGCCCATTGACGGATTTCAGCATTGTGTTCACCATAAGGCGCTCGCCAGTAAGGCATCATTTTATAACCAGTCATCTGATAAAATAATTCAGATGTTTTTAGCAGTTCATGATAAATAAATTCTTTGGTTACCGCTGGCCGGGTCTGATGCTTTCGGTTTTGCTCGAAAGTCGTTAAATGCGGGTGAGTCCAGGTATGATTGCCTATCTCATGTCCGTCGGCAATCATCCGTTTGACTAGGTCACTGTAGCGATGAATGTAACGTCCGGTTAAAAACATGGTACATTTGACTTGTTCCTCTTTCAAAATAGCTAAAATTTCTTCGCTGATGTTATCCAAATAATCTCCATCAAAGGTGAGCGCAATTTTCTTTTCGTCTATGCTGCCTCGCGAAAAATCAGTGGCCAAAAATGCTGATGTTGGCGCGCCATATTTAAAATCGATTTCTTCTAAAATTAAACTGGATCCATCTTCGGCTATTGATCGAACAACAAAATGATTTTGACCCGGCTTTATGACAATGCCCTTAAAAGAAAACCTCCCGGATTTTGCTAATTCTGCTTGCAATAGCTGGCCATCAAGCGATAAAGTGACGACTCGGTTATCGCTTGTCTCCCCTTCGATATCAATACGGTTATTAA
>CAZNDR010000128.1:0-9742 GCA_964571835.1 uncultured Cytophagia bacterium
CACCGGCGGAGTTTTTATATTGCGCAAAAAATGGCCGAAGGTGAATCGGCCTTACAAAACTTGGGGCTATCCCGTAGTACCTCTTTTGTTCATTTTTGTATCGATATGGTTCGTATTTAATACCTTAATCAATGATCCTAGAGATGCTTTGTTTGGCTTGGCTATCGTCGGATTAGGATTGCCAGCATATTTTTATTGGAAGCTGAAAGCTGATTGATATAATATGGATTAAATCTCTGTCAGTTGTAGAGTTGAAATTGAAATCAAACATTGATTTACATTAGCTGCATCGAAAAAATTAAATCAATAAAACATACTTAAACTTTAATAGCCTTTTTTAAATAAACATTATTTATGGAGACATTTATGGATATATTCGAAGAATCTTCGAAAGCCACAGGCTTGTCAGTCGATGATATTAAAAATATTGTAGACATCATTGTCAAAAAAGGGAATTTGTCGCCTGATAAAATTCAAAGCGGCATTCACCATTTTTGCTGCAAAATTAGTATGAATCCCTATTATTTTCAGACAACTCCTGTCGCCACGATTGCCAATCATATCGAATCCATACTCGCTGCTGAAATTGTAGCTCGTAACCGAGGCAGCAACCATCTTGATGTTGACTTTGTCAGTGAGCAAAAAGATACTGCGATGTATCTGGTCAATGATGAGCACGAAAAAGCAATCGAAATTGAACGTAGACTGGAAAATTTGTTTTTAGATTTCCGACTGCAAAGTTACCGGACGCCAGGGATTAGTTTGGAGTCTCATTTTAGAAGCTATTTTGTGGAAAAGCCGCTTTATAAAATGCCTGGAGCACCACCAGATGAAGATGATATTAAAAAAGTTGCCGCCAAACAATTTCTCGACACTTCGACGCCTCAGGCCATAGATCGGTATCAAAAGATATTGAAACAATCGCTGACCTGGACACAACCATTTATCGAAGTCACAGATCCAGTGCGCGATGAAATTCGTTTTATGATTTCTGTGCCGATGTCGGGCAGCTATCGAATTCTATCAGGGATTTCTGACATTATCAATTACTACGGTCTGGTGAGCAAACACAAATATGCAGAGCCGTTTGCTAATGGAAAATTAATCTTTTCCATTTATCTCGATGCTGCCACTACTCGGCCTTATGTTGATGACATGGTAACCGATATTAGTCTCATTTTCATTAATCCTGAAAATGAATTATCGCCATTAATCCGCAATAACACCCTTTCTGTCCATGAAGCGTTCTATGCAGCAAGCGCATGGAAATTCACGCACCAGTTTTTGAGCAGCTTTAGCACCGAATATTTAGCGCTGAAAGAAGTGCTAAAAGATCGACCGGAGTTGCTTGACACTTTATCAACGCTGCGCACTCGCCTGGTCAAAGACGCTTATACCGAAGGACGAATTTTGCGCACCATTTTTGAGCACCCGGCACAAATTAAAAAATTGTACGACCATTTTGCCAGTCGCTTTAATCCTGAGCCTCCCGCCCACAAAATGAAACTTGATGCCAATTTCCACCAAATTGGTCATGAGATCGATCAGGCAATTTTAAAATTTTTCTATTTGTTCAATAACGTGGTTTTAAAGACAAATTTTTACAAACGAAACAAAAGTTCATTAGCCTATCGGCTGGAGCCGCAATTGTTTTTAGATCCAATTGAATACGCAGAAAAACCTTTTGGCATCTTTATGATTCTTGCCAAAGAATTTCGCGGTTTCCATGCCAGATTTAAAGATATTGCCCGAGGCGGCATCAGAATTGTAAAATCGCGCGATATGGAAAGTTATGATCAGAACTCTGATTTTATTTTCGATGAAAATTATAATTTAGCTTTCACTCAACAAAAAAAGAATAAAGATATTCCTGAAGGCGGCGCCAAAGGTACCATTCTGTTGAACCTTGACTATCAGGATAAAGGCAATCTCGCTTTTGAAAAATATGTGGACGGCTTGTTGGATGTTATTCTTCCTTCAAAATCAATCAAAGATTATTTTGGCAAAGAAGAAATCTTATTTTTAGGCCCTGATGAAGGCACAGCTGAATTAATGAGCTGGGCTTCGCAGCGCGCTAAACAAAGAGGTTACAAATTCTGGAAAGCCATTTCTACTGGCAAAACGCTGGCTGAAGGCGGAATTCCTCATGATGTTTATAGAATGACGACTAATTCAGTCCATGAATATGTGTCGGGGATATTAAACAAATTGAATATCAAAGAAACCGCCATCACCAAAGTCCAGACCGGCGGACCCGATGGCGACCTTGGCAGCAACGAAATTCTCATTTCCAAAGATAAAACGCTCTGCATCATTGACGGCAGTGGTGTCTTGTACGATCCGGAAGGGTTGGACAGAGCAGAAATGATTAGACTAGCCAAAAAACGAGTCATGGTGGAGCAGTTCGATAAAATAAAACTGTCCTCCAATGGCTTTTTTGTCAGCATAAACGATAGAAATGTAAAACTACCTGACGGCACTACCATTAAAAATGGGCTTGAATTTCGTAATACTTTTCATCTTTATCCAAAATTAAAGGCAGACCTTTTTGTGCCCTGCGGCGGTCGGCCAAAATCGATCACCATTCAAAACTGGAAAGAATTATTGGATGAAAATGGTCTACTGCGCTTCAAATTCATCGTGGAAGGCGCAAACCTATTCTTGACCCAGCCAGCGCGCTTAGCACTTGAAAGCAAAGGTGCCATTATTTTTAAAGACGCCTCCGCCAACAAAGGTGGCGTGACCTCATCGTCTTTGGAAGTATTGGCCTCGTTAGCTTTGACTGATGAAGAATATGAAGAGTTGCTTTGCGTAAAAAAAGGCAAGGTGCCAGCATTCCGCAAAAAATATGTGGCTGACGTCCTAAAGGTAATTCGCGAAAATGCTCGACTTGAATTCGAGGTGCTGTGGAACGAAAATAAGACCAGCAAAAAACCAATTTCCATTTTGTCCGACGAATTGAGCCAGAAAATTAATCAGGTGACAGATGCGATATTCAGTTCGAATTTATGGGAGGACAAAACGCTGGCTAAAGCAGTAGTGCAAGCTCATTGTCCGACGACCTTAATTGAAAAAATCGGCATCGATGAAGTTTTAAAACGTGTTCCGGAAAATTATTTGCAAGCAATTTTTTCCTCCTGGTTAGCGAGCCACTTTATTTATCAATATGGATTGCACGCCGATGAAATAAATTTTTATAATTTCTTGAAGAGTCTTTCCTGCTAATTGTTCGGCTGAAGTCGAGTAGTGAGGTGATGAGGAAGAAGAATAATGGCTAAATGAATAGCATTTTCATTGGAGATAAACTGATTGCGCTTTTCCCGGTCAATCACTACTCACTTTAGCTTATTTTATTGCACTTAAAATTTTGAGGCGCTCGTTGGCTTTTTGAATATATTCCAGCGAGCGTTTATGATTGGGATCCAATTCTAAAATACTTGTCCAGATTGTTATGGCTTCCTGATAATCGCCTTCAGAATAGCTGACCATTCCCTGGTTAAATAATTCCTCGATCAGCGCTAAAATTTCTTTTTCACAATTTCGCAGATATTCTTTGGCCGCTTTGTCTGCCGGAGCTCTAGCTAAAATTTGATGATAGGTTTCCATCGCGCGGCGGTAATTTTTACTCTCATAAAAGCGCAATGCTTCTTCTTGTAAATGCTGCAAACTCACATGATTCGAAATATCTAATTGAAGTGATTTTGCTGCTTCATAATTGTTATCCAGCGCTAACACCAAATTGCACTCATCGGAAGCTTCATTCCATTTTCCTTGCCTATAATAAGCCTGTGCCAGTTTAAAATGGCTATCAACAGCATTTTTAAGCCCTTGTTGGGCTAACCGCAAATAATTTTTTGATGGCGGATGTGATGGATCCATGGCTAAAATTTCTTTGAGAATGCTAATGGAAGGCCCATACTCATTTTTTTCAAACAACTGCTTAGCAGTTTGGAAACGACTTTCCACCACAGTTGAGATATATTTTTTATAATAGTTAATTTTTTCTTTGGCTGATTCATTATTTCGGTCCAAACTCAGCACCTGTTGATATTTATTATTAGCTTGAATAATCAAA
Source organism: uncultured Cytophagia bacterium (assembly GCA_964571835.1). Lineage (GTDB taxonomy): Bacteria > Zhuqueibacterota > Zhuqueibacteria > Thermofontimicrobiales > Thermofontimicrobiaceae > CAZNDR01. The sequence goes on from CAZNDR010000128.1 coordinate 4,076, forward strand.
TTTGCTTTTTCATAACTGGCTGCCTCGACAAGTAAACGTTCTATCCGTTGCTGTTTCTTTTCTAGGATATTATCAATTAGCTGTTTATACTCCAGGGCTTTTTCATGTTGGGGAAAAATTTCTAATGCTTTTATAAACTCTTCTTCGGCGCGGATATAATTCGCCTGATTAAAATAGCCAATACCGCGCAAATAGTTTTGATCAAAATTGTACTGCTTAATGCTATCAATTTTTGCCTTACAGGCCATGGCACCTCGATGAGCTTCATTAATGGCTAATACCTGATTAATTAGTTTTTCGGCTTTAGTAAGCTCATTGCTGCCGTAAGAAGTAATAGCTTGCTGATACAGCTTTTCTAAACGTTCATCAACTTTCGGAGAAATCGATCTCAGGTGCTTGAGAGTGTACTTGTGCTGCGGATCAATCGTCAGTATCTGTTTATAATTGTAAAAGGCAATTTCATACCAGCCTTTTTTTTCAACTTTTTTCGCTTCTTTAACTAACGAATCGACTCTTGCCTGTCGCTGGTCGACTCGATCTGCTAACACTGAAATGAAATAATTCAGCTTGTTATCATCGGGATCGTAAGCCAATGCCTTTTCATACTCCTTTAAGCCGTTGCGGAAATCATTTTGCTTGACATAGGCGGCTCCCTGATTTTTGTGTTTTTGGGCGAAATCTAACTTGTTTTCGCTGAACGTCAGGTATAGTGAACAATAATACTGCCGCCTGTCTGGCGCATAGCTCAGCTCAACAATAAAAGGACCGACTTGCGTCATATTGCCAAAAGCAAATTTATGTTTATCAAAATCGATCACGCCAGTGTACAAATGGATATTTTTTAGCAAACTGATTTGTGCGCCAAAATGAAAATTATAATTTGTCCGAGACAGATGATAAGCCACATGCAAAGTGGGAACTTTATGGTAAAGTTTTAAAGCCAGCGCCGCGCGAAGCTGTTGCGTGTTTTTTGTCTGGTAGAGAGGAAAATTGTGAAAGGTCAATCCAAAATTAATTTTATCCTGCAATTTCTTGGAACGAAACCATCGCCAGGCCGGATTTGCTGTTATGGTACTGCTGCGATAATCTGGATAGGATTTTAAAAAAATGCCTAAGCCAAAGCTTGAAACAAATTCGCCTGAATCTCCTCTTCCCAGGTTGATATTTCCTCCCACTGCCAAAGCCGAATTTATTCTGTAGCCACAGGCTAAAGTCGAGAGATTATATTTAGAATCCGATAAAAGCGAATGATAAACATTAATCGCAAAGCCGATTTTTGGCGGAAAAAATTTTGAAACACCAGTTAAATCAAAATGTGAATTATCGTTTATATTGATCAACATTTTGTCGTCTGTTAAAAATGCCAGGCTTGCCGGGTTCCAATAGGCAGCGGTTGGATCATTGGGACAGGCGACCGCTGACCATCCTAATCCAATTGACCTGGCATTTGGCAAAAAATCCGTAACTACGCCTTGAGCCGATGATGACTTACTAAGCGAACAAATAATGAAAGTCAGCAAAGCGATTTTTCCGATCATCTTTAGAAAGGCAAGTCTCACTTTATTGGTATTTGATCTCACAGATTTCAATTGCCTCATCTCTGCCTTTGACCTTTATTGTTCCTAAGTTCAATGCTGAATAGTTAGGTTGAATTCTGAAATACAGTTCGGTGGAGGTGATAATTTGATTCGACTTGGCCACAGCGCAAAATCTCGATGCCAAATTGACTACATCACCTACTACGGTGTAATCCATGCGTTCCAGAGAGCCAATATTTCCAATTACTGCCGGACCAATATTAATTCCTATGCCTACCGTCAATAATTCTTTCCTATCTTTGGCGCGTTTAGCGTTCAGCTCTAGAATTGCCTTTTGAATTTCGACTGCTGCATTTATCAAATTGACGTGACTATTGGTGCCTTCAAAAACAGCCATTACTTGATCGCCCATAAATTTATCGATGCCGCCATAGTTTTTTTCAATAATCCGAGTTTGCAAATCAAGATAGATATTTATAACTTTGACCACTGTCTCCGGACGGTGTTTTTGAGAAAATTTTGTAAAATCCCGAACATCAGAAAATAGTAAGGCAACTTCACGGTATTGGCTGGATAAAGTTACGCTGTCGGAATACAACGAGCGCCTAATCATTTTCCGCGCAATGGGCGAAACAAACTTTTGCATTTGAAGCTTTTCTTTCAAATGCATGGTCATAATATTAAATTCACGCGCCAATTGACCCAGTTCATCCCGTGATTTGCTCACCATCTTCACGTCCAAATTACCTTTGCTGATTTGGCGGGCGCCTTCAGAAAGTTCTTTTATTTGTTTGACCATACGGTGCGAAAGAAAATAAATGCCTAAAATAGAGGATAAAATTACCAACCAAGCAATGGTATAGATTATTTTTTGCGCCTGACGAATCGGCGCCAAAGCCACTGCTTTTGAAAAACCAATTCCTGCCACGCCTAAAAAGATTTCTGTCTTTTGCCCATCCGTATTTCTGCTGGACTCAAAAATAGGGTAATAATATTCATAATGCGTTTCTGTTTCAGTTTCTGTTAATTCTCTGATTGTCAACAAAGACTTAATTATTTCAGGCGACAAAAAATTTCTATCGCTTTTTGTGTACTCGATGTCGGTATGCGCAATACATTCACCGTTGCGATTGAGCACCCAGGCATAATCGAGACCAGAAATGTTTTTTTGCTTAATATAAAGAGCTGATAATTTCACAGCATCGTAATCCTGCATGAGCAAATTATCTTTTATTTCGTACGAAGTCAAATATTGAACCGTTAAATTACACATTTCATCCAGATGGGTCTCCAACATTTTCTTTTCTGTCTGCTGGAAAATCAAACTGAGCACGATGATTACCATTACTACCACGGCTCCGATAACGATGCTTAATTTTCGACTGATAGGAAAAGAAATGAACAACTCTTTCAAAAAGTGTAGCGAAGAGGACAGAATATTAAAAAGCTTGGTGAAATTATTTTTGAAAAAGGAGAATAAGTTTGTTTGTAAGATTAAATAGCTATTAAATAAATTTTTGATGGTGGGGAAAAGAATGTTATTGATATGGTGATTCATGGAGAGCGGAAGCCTCAAGACATGTCGTTAAATTACCTGGCAATAAAAAGTCAAAACATTTTCTTGCTTAAATCGTGATACAAGCCCGTGCTTTTATTCAATAATCTCAATTTTTAATTCTTCGATTGGCGCCTGTTTTTTAGTATCAAAAGCTATTTTGAAAAGATAGTGAAGCAGCAAAATCAGTGCAATTAAAATGATGATCTTGCTGACAAAAGATCGCTGCGGCACGGAAGGCCGTCGTCTCAAACGACGAAATTTAATCCGCTTCTCATCTTCATCATTTTCTGAGGCAGGCTTATAAAACCGCGGCTTATAATTAAATTCCCTTATCTTGGGACTCTTGAAAAACATCGATTACACCGATTTTTTCCGTGACAAATTATCTCGCATTTTTTGTAATGAAGTGATTTCCATCAATTAATAAAGATAACAAGCCAAGTATCGATAGTATGCTGACACCCTGACTGGCGTAGCCTTTTTTCAACCTTTACCACTCTTTCAATCAGAGAAAAGTTTTCTTGTTCGCTCTCAAAATTCAGTCAGCCTTTTTCCATTGGCTTGAGCTTGTTTTAAAATAAAAAAAATGATTCAAAGAATCAAGCCTTTTTTCAGCCAACGGTTAAACTTATTATTATTTTTTGTCCATCATTTTGAACTGGGAACTAAAGAAATAGCGCCCAGTTAAACCAGTTAACAATCCGAAGGGGTGTTAGCTAATTGGCTGACTGAGAGAATACCCTTTGAACCTGATCTGGATTATGCCAGCGGAGGGATACGGTAGTAATTTATCTGTTTAATTCAAATCGATCTTTTGCCAGGATCGATTTTTTTTTCTGGTGGACTGACTAATTTCCTGGGAAAGTAATTAGCCGCACTAAGTTTGTGCTTCCAGCAGTGCAATCTGTCAGGTTCGATTACAGATTTTGTCATGCTGGACAAATCGATCTTTCTTTTTGGCTGAAGCAAGATACAAGCAATAAATTTTTGGTGATTCGATCTGTTTTTCATTAACATAATAATGGATATAAAATAAGCCGTTCGTATGATAAAATTAAATGCCATTGATTCCATAGTTATTATTGCTTATTTATTTTTTATTTTTGTCATTGGCATTCGAATCAGGCAGAAAGAAAAAACGGATGAAATTAGTTGGTTTTTGCTTGCTGGCCGCCAACTAACGCTTCCTTCATTTGTTGCCACACTTGTCTCTTCATGGTACGGCGGAATTTTGGGCGTGGGTGAATTTTCCTACCGTTATGGTATTTCAAACTGGTTGGTTTTTGGCGTTCCTTATTATGTTGCAGCAGCTATCTTCGCTCTTTTCTTCGCCAAGAAGGCCCAATCTCTGCAATTGTATACTATCCCTCAGCAACTGGAAAATGCTTATGGCAAAAGCGTTTCTATCATTGGTTCATTTTTTGTCTTCATTATCACCGTGCCAGCGGCTTATATTTTAATGTTAGCAGTCTTGCTTAAATTTTTGTTTTCAATCCCAATATTGTGGGGATTGATCGTTGCGACCTTTATTTCTACTGGTTATGTCATCATTGGCGGCTTTCATTCTGTTGTCAAAACGAATATTGTCCAATTCATTTTGATGTTTTTGAGTTTTTTAATTTTGCTGCCCACTGCTATGTTAAAATATGGAGGATGTAATTTCCTCATCAACAAATTGCCTGAAACCCATCTAATTTGGCACGGCGGTATGGGGGCTCAATCTATTATTGTTTGGTTTTTTATTGCTTTAGTAACGCTGATTGATGCCAGTTTCTATCAACGGTGCTTTGCCGCAAAATCTGAAAAAATCGCCCAGCGGGGAATATTGTTTTCCATTTTATTTTGGATCTTATTCGATTTTCTGACTACGTTTTCCGGACTTTATGCCAGGGCAATATTGCCTGACTTAGCCGATCCCGTGACTTCCTACCTCGCGCTGGCACAAAAATTATTGCCACCATTTTTTCTTGGCCTTTTTTTCACCGGCCTGCTGGCTACGATCATGTCAACGATAGACAGCTATGCTTTTGTCGCCGCGATAACTTTTGGCAGAGACATTTGGTGGCGCATAAAAGATGAATCATCTCTCGAGAACATCAATAAATATACACGCTTCGGATTGCTGCTTAGCGGTGTTATGGCAATTATTATTGGCTATTTTGCCCAATCCGTTATTCGCATTTGGAAGGACATCGGATCCATCGCTACCCCTGCCTTGGTCATGCCTATAGCAGTGAGCTTTTTTCCAAAATTCAAGCTGAACAAATCATTCACCTTAATATCTATTGTAGTCAGCTCTCTCATTTCTGGCCTCTGGGTCTTTTCGAAATCTTTCAACGCCGGCTCTTATTGGTTGGGAATCGAACCGATTTATCCGGGATTGGGATTCTCAGTATTGATGACCTTGTGCAGCTATGCGGTTAGTAGCCATCAGAAAAATTGAAAGAAATTATTATATTAGAAGTAGTTTAAAGCTCCAACGTCTTAAAATTTATGCTCATCCCTTCAAGCTTGTTTATTGCATGAATTATTTGGTCAGCTTGGGTCTTGACTTTACGACCAGGCTAATAA
>CAZNDR010000129.1:0-9739 GCA_964571835.1 uncultured Cytophagia bacterium
ATACTAGCCGTAGCAATATATACGCTATATACAGTAATATCGCTAAATACGATTATAACGATCTATAAATCTTAAAAATTGTATTAGCAACTGGAGGTCGAATCACCTTGAAAATCATCATTTCCAATTCGTCACCTGATCCGATATACGAGCAGGTGAGCAAGCAGATCAAAGCCGCCATTATCTCCGGCGAGCTGGCTGAAGGCGATCCCCTGCCTTCGATCCGCAATCTGGCGATGGAGCTGCAGATCAGTGTGATTACCACCAAGCGGGCCTATGAAGAACTGCAGCACGAGGGCTTTATCGATGCCGTCAGCGGCAAGGGCTGTTTTGTGGCGATGCAGAATAAAGAGCTGCTCAAGGAGAAGAAGATGAAAACGGTAGAAGATTTGTTGAGCGAGGCAGTCTTTGAAGCCAAGAAACTTGGCATTAGCTACAAAGAAATCAAGAAAATGCTGGAACTATTATATAAAGAAGAGGCGGACTAATGGAAAACGTGCTTGAAATTCAAAATCTAAAAAAGAACTACGGGGACTTTGCTCTCCAGGATGTTTCTTTCGCTTTGCCAGAAGGCTACATTATGGGATTGATTGGGCCCAATGGCGCTGGCAAAACTACGATCATCAAATTGATCATGAACCTGATCAAAAAACATGGCGGCAAGATCAAAATTTTTGAAAGGGATAATCTCGATCATGAGGTCGAGATCAAATCCCGAATCGGATTTGTTTATGACAATCCCAATTATTACGAGCATCTGAATTTGAAACAGATCAAAAACATCATCCGACCATTTTATAAAGAGTGGGATGAACATGTCTTTCTGAGGCTGGTCGATCAGTTCGAGCTGCCATTGAAAAAAGTTATCAAAAAATTCTCACGAGGCATGGTGATGAAAGCCGCCATCGCCATTGCCCTGTCGCATCACGCCGATTTGATCATCATGGATGAGCCGACGTCGGGTCTCGATCCTGTGTTCCGAAGGGAGCTGCTCGATCTGTTGTATCAACTGCTGCAAAATGAGAAAAAGTCGATTCTGTTTTCCACCCATATCACTTCCGATCTGGAGAGAATTGCCGATTACATCACCTTCATTAATCATGGCAAAATTGTCTTTTCAAAAGCCAAGGACGAGGTGTTTGAAAATTACGCCCTGGTGAAGGGCGGCAATGATCTGCTGAACGAAGAGACTAAAACCTGGTTCACAGGCATTCGCCAAAGCCAGTTCGGTTTTGAGGCATTGACCGATGATGTCAAAAAAATCAAAAAGAATTTTGGCTCGGATGTGGTGATCGATAAGGCGAATCTTGAGGATATTATGTATTTCTGTAATCTGAAGAATGGGAGAAATTAAGCTGGCTCACGCCAAGACGCAAAGCCGCAAAGAATGTAGAACTGATTCCATCGCTCCGAGCGATGGAATCAGTCTCTTGGCGTCTTAGCGTCTTGGCGTGAGAAAAAATAAGAGGCAATCATGTTCAATCTGATCAAAAAAGACTTTATCGCTGGCTGGATGTTCCTGATCGGTGTCGTGCTCATCATTCCCTTCATCAGCCTGATAGCGATGTGGGCGATGATAGATGATTTCGGTGGGGTGATCATCGGCGTTTTCACCTTCATCGTCATCGCGTTGTGCATCGCTTCGTCATTTGTCTTTTTGGGTGTCGATTCGACTTGCAAAACCGAAATGATTTACGCCAGCCTGCCGATCAAACGATCGAAAATCGTGCTGGCCCGTTTTCTGTCATCATTCATGCTGACGACAGGAAGTTTCAGCCTGGCAGTGCTTTCTTGTCTTGCGATGGTTTATGTTTTTGGTCATACGGATCCAGCTTTTAAAATCATTTTAAGTTTTCGAGGGATCATCGCCATGCTTTCATTTATATTTATGATCCTCTGTTTTATCCTTCCGTTCATCTTTAAATTTGGCGCTGGCAAAGGCATGACCGCAGGCCTGATCACACAGGTCAGTTTGATGATCGCTGTTCCTGTGATCAAGTTTGTGCTCAAAGCGCTGCAAGGGATTCTGGCGTTTGACTTTGCTTTTTTCAATCGAATGCTTCATGCGGCGATTAAATGGCTGATTGGCTTGTCAAGATTCCAGGCGTATGCGTTGATATTCGGGATGGTGGCGTTGGTAATTCTGGTTTCTATCGGACTTTCGGTCAGATTTTATAATAAAATGGATTTGTGATTCTATTATAAGTCTCACGCAAAGACGCCAAGACGCAAAGAAAAGAATTTTAATATTTAACACACGGAGGGTTACAATGACTGAAAATGAAATTGCAAAAATGATTGTCAATGCTGCCTACAAAATCCACACCACGCTTGGGCCTGGATTATTGGAATCGGTGTATGAAGTCGTTCTGGCATACGAGTTGAAAAAGATTGGATTAAATGTCTCACGGCAGCAGAGCATTCCCATCACTTATGAAGATTTAAAATTTGAAGAAGGTTTTCGAGCCGATATAATTGTTGAGGACAAAATAATTATTGAGCTAAAATCAGTTGAAGAAATTGCTAAGGTTCATCAAAAGCAGCTTCTAACATATCTACGACTGGCAGATAAAAGACTGGGCTTATTAATCAACTTCGGAGCAGCTCTAATCAAAGACGGATTATTTAGGATTGTAAATAAACTCGAAGAATAAAATTAAAAACAATCTTGACAATAAAACAAAAATCAAAAAGATAGCGTTCTTGGCGTCTTTGCGTCTTAGCGTGAGAAAAAAATAGGCAATAAAAATGATACCAAATTTAATCATAAAAGATTTCAAAGCTCACAAAAATCTAATCCTTTTTCGGTTCACTCTGCCCATGCTCATTGCAAGCAGCATTTTCGTTATCCAACTGTATCGGTGGGATGTATATCTGATGATTTCCTGTATGTACATCTGTTCGGCGAGTTCAACATTCTTGTTTACTGAAAAAAAGAAGGAGACCGAAATTCTAACGTGCAGCCTGCCAACAACCCGATCGGCAATTGTGACGGCGAGATACCTCTTTTCAGGTTTGATCTCGACACTGGAAATCATCCTTTTTTATACCAATGCCTATGTCGCTGATTTCCTTTATACGGATCCTGCCACCCATTTCTGGCAGATCAACAATTTCAAAGTTCTGTTTTTGGTCTTATTTTTTCTTGCAGTATTCATGAGCATTTATTTACCAGCCGTTTTCGGTTTTCGATTCACGGGGATGGCCATTACCTTCGCCATTGCTATCATAGCCGCCATATTTCTGGTGGCAACCATATTCAAGCCTTGGACAAAATCGTTTACTCCATATTTAACACGGGGAGAATTTGTCCTGTTAAGCTTGATTATTATTGCTTTGCCATTCAATTCATTTATTTTATCAAGACAAATATATAAAGCGAAAGACCTGTAACATGATGATCACAAAATTAATTCTCAAAGACATCAGAGGGTACTGGCGATTTGCAGTGTTAAGTATTTTTTTACCTGGCATTGCCTGGAGTTTATTGCTTTTTCTTCCCTATTATCATTGGTCGGGCTATGTGCTGTTTTGTTCGATGGCCATTTTTGCGGGCATTTCCTATTTTTCATTTTCTGAAAAAAAGCAGCATATCGAAATACTCACCTGCAGCCTGCCCGTCACCAGAACCGCCATCGTTCTGTCACGATATTGGTTGGCTTTGATAATCACCTTCGTGGGAATGATGTTATATTATGCAACCGCTTATGTCGGCGACTTCTTTTACCCCCATTCGGCAACGACGTTCAGCCAGATCAATCACCCGAAGGTACTGTTGATGAGCCTGTTTTTAATCTCAATCATTTCCAGCATCTTTTTGCCTGCCATTTTCAGTCTGAAAATAATTGGCATGATCTTTAATTTTGCCATTGCCATGATCGGCGCCATGACTTTGACTTTTAAAATTTTTCATCCCCATCAAAATTTTCATGCATCCAATTTTCAAAACGATAAAGTGATAGCATTAATTGGCGCCATGATGCTTGCCTGGCTTGTTTCGGTGCTGCTTTCTATAACCCATTATAAAAGAAAAGAATTGTAGAGGAATGAGATGATGAACATTTTGCTATTAAAAGATATGAGAGCCTCTGGCAGGTCCCTGTTGAAAATAACCCTGCTCTCCTTGATCGTGATCACGCTATTTGTTTTTTTGCATGAAGGCTCCTGGTTCATTTATATCGTCATGGCAGCGTGACAGATTTCATTCGTCATCGGCTATTAGCTGATGAGCGAAAAAATGCATCGGGGCGAGCTACTGAACTGCAGCCTGGCCGTCACCCGAACGACCATCATGCGAGCAAAATATCCCGCAGCCTTATTAATAGCAATCGGGGGAATGACGCTCTGGTTTTTATATGCCTGGTTGCTAAATTCTATTTTCACCGATTTGCCAGGCAATTTTCAATTGTTCACCAATTCGATAGTGATCTTTTGCATCCTATTTTATTTTTCGTTTTTCATCAGTGCGTTCGTCCCTATCGTCACCATCTTTGATAAAATCTGGCTGCTGACCAACCTGTCGATCTTGTTCGCTGCCATTTTTATCGTACCTTTTAATTTCTATTTCGAATTCAGCGGATTGGTTCAGGCTGAATTTAAAGCGGAAAATATTTTATTCTTTGGTTCTTTAATTTTGATGATGATACTGCTACCCTGGCTATCAATGACTCTTTCAACCAGGCTTTTTAAGCAGAGAGAATTATGACAAGAAAAATCAACTGGAATCATTTTTTTCACGATCAAAAGGAGAGACAATCATGAACTTATTTCATCTATTTTTATGCCTGGCCATTTTCTGTGTCCTGTTCAATGTGGTCATCACCATGATCATCATCTCTGAACTGCAAAAGCAAAAGGTCAAAATCAATTTTTTTTTGCTGCGACTCTTTATTCCGAAATATATCTATCAGTATAAAAAGATAACGTTGGAAGAAACGGGCAAGGTCGGAGCATTGTATTATTGGTTTGTCGGATCGATCAATCTGGCGTGGATTCTGGCTGTGGTAGGATTTATTTTTAGAAGATTTACTTAGAAAATGTCCGTGGCTTGTTGCCAGTGCTCCGTTGTCTGTTGCAAGATCAGCAATGACTAACAACTGACCACGGACAAATGACAACTAACAACTAAACAAACTATTGGAGGCAAAAAATGATTATCAAGACAAATCTAAAATCCATTCTATTCATGGCATGGGTCGTTCTGCTTATCGCTTTACTGACTGGCTGCGCTGCCAAACGACCGTTTTGGGGAGATGTCGAAAAAGGTTTGATCCTTGAATATCGAGTGCCGAGGGATCAAGTTTTGAAGTATCAGTTCTCGAGCAATATGACTCAAGACCTGGAAGTAGGCGGGCAATCGATACAAAATATTATCAACTTGGACTTGCTGTTTTCAGCTAAAGCGAAAGGATTTGAGGAAAACAATCACCTGCTACTTGTAACCATTGACTCAGCTAAAACAAATGTGAAAAGTCCGCAGGGAAGTTTTTCTCCTGAAATGAGCTTAGTTTTCGGCAAAAGTTTTAACCTGACCCTATCGCCGTTGGGCAAAGAACTGAAAATGTCAGGAGCGGATACGATCAAATATAATTTGGGGCAAGCGGGAGAACGCACGCTCAGTTCCAATTTCCAGACTATTTTTCCTGATCTGCCTGGCAAGCCTGTAAAAATCGGTGATTCCTGGACGACCAATGATACCATCAACGTCAAGGAGGGCGCTGTAAATATGCGAATGACTTTTGTCAGTGTAAATACCTTGCAGGGATTTGAAATGGTCGATGGACATGAATGTGCCAAAGTCACCGCCAAATCGACGGGCAAGCTTGGCGGAGAAGGTGAGCAGATGGGCGCCAATTTGCACTTCGATGGCGACATCCAATCTAACAATGTTTGGTATTTTGCTTATAATGAGGGTACTTTCATTAAATCTATTTCTGACGGCTTATCTAAGGGGACAGTCGCTGTAACTGGCGCTCAGAAGATGACCATTCCAATGACGATGAAAACGAAGTTTGAGGCCAAGCTGGTGAATTAATTTGTTTCTCACGCAAAGGCGCTAAGATCGCAAAGCTTTTCTTGACATCTTTGCGGCTTAGCGTGATTTTGAATTGTAAGCAAGGGATTGTTATGCGCAAAGGATATATTACATTTCTACAAATTTTAATATTGTTCTCCTCGAGTAGCTCAACCGTGGCTCAGAAAAACTCGATTGACACATCCAAGATTTTTTCCAAATTAATCAGTCACAACGAGCGCTATAAAGAAGGGCAAAATTCCACCCAACGAGTGTCTAATGATTCCACGGCCTGGGACTGGCCGATCTCCTCGCCAGTGGCGCAGGGACTGGATCCTGAAAAGCTGGCCGAGCTAATTGAACTCATTCGCGCAGGAGAACGTTTTCCACGACTTCATTCTCTTTTGATTATCCGCCACGGTTATTTGGTGGTCGAGGAGTACTTCAACAATTGGCAGGCCGATCAACTCCACACGCTCCAGTCCGTTTCCAAAAGTTTCACTTCAGCTCTAGTGGGGATAGCGATTGCAAGAGGAGAATTCAAGGGAGTGGACGAGAAAATCCTGAATTTTTTTCCAGACATGAAAGAGATCGCCAACCTGGACGAGCGAAAAGCGTCCATCCGCCTCAAAGATCTGCTGACCATGCGCAGTGGCACTGACTATCATGAGAAAGGGCCAGATGCGCCGCACTGGCAACTCAACAAGCTGGCTAAAGGGTGGGATAAATTCTATCTTGATCGCCCGATGATCTGCACACCCGGAACCGAATTTCTCTACGATAGCGGCGGCGTCATTCTGATCTCCAGCATGCTCAAAAACCGTACGGGAAAACATGCTGCTGAGTACGCTGAACGTTTTCTCTTCCAGCCTCTCGGGATCAAGAATATGTTCTGGATTAAAAATCAAGAAGGTCATGCCCACGCTGGTGGTGGTCTTTTTTTGACGTCCCGTGATGTGGCTAAATTTGGACTGCTGTACTTACAAAGCGGCCGATGGAATAACAGGCAAATCGTACCAGAGGAATGGATCCGAGAATCCTTGCAGACGCACGTGGATCTAACAGTTCCCGGCCAGCCCCCATCTGGATACGGCTATCTCTGGTGGATCCTCGCTCCAGATCCGCGAGGAGACGGAAGACAGTCCGTCTATGCAGCCAGGGGACGCGGCGGACAATTTATTTTTATTATTCCAGAGCACGATATGGTAGTGGTTGTTTTAGGTGACACCAAGATAGGTTCTGATCAAAATAAACCTGTCGAATTTCTTTACGACTACATACTTCCAGCAGTGTTATTATCTGCACAAAAATAAAAAAAGGGAGAATGGACTTGGCTTCACATTGTTGATCAAATCAATTTCAAATTGTGTATTGTGTGCTGCCAAGTTTCGATAATTGATAGAATGGGCTAAGGCTGCGAGATCAATTAAGGAAAAGGCTTATAAAGTCCTGCTTCATTTGCTCCCTGTAAGCCCGCTAAGTACGAACGTTCATCCAGCGGTGAAAGCTCAGCAATCATCTCAGGAGTAAGCAACGAAAAGCGGCGCATTTTGTCGAGATGTTCGGTGATAAGATCCATTGTTTTATCAGAGGTGAGCCAGTGAAATTTGTCAAACGTTTTTAAATTGAGAGGCAAAGTATAACCGCGTAAAGTTTTTTCTCGATTTAAATTGTAATATGCTTCAAAGTACGACAAGACCAATTCCCGCAAATTTCGAAAAACAGGCTCGCGAAATCGCAGGCCAACAAAATTCGATTTTGCCACGGCGCCCCAATGTCCATACTGTTTAAAAAGTGCCAATAAGTGATCATCATCTCGATCGTTAGGTACCATATCGAGAATCAAGGGAGGATAACCAAGACGGCTTAGCATAGCAGCGGCAAACACAGCCCCATCGAAGCAGTGGGCGACGCTATCTCTAAGGACTTGTAATGGGCAGCGGTAAATTGGTTCATCACTATATTTGAGTGTATCAAGGTAGGTTTGTATTTTGAAGGGTGAATCGAGATTGGCAATAATTTCTTTTTCTGATAGTTGCAGCATCTGGTCGAATTGTGACAACGAAAACATTGCAACTCCTTAAGCAAGGGGATTAAAATTAATGGTGATAAGTGGGTTAAAGGTATCAGAAAATCAGAAGCAAGTTCGATACATTGGCATCTCTTATCTAAATAAACGAGTCTTTTTAAAGCTTGAGAAAAAATTTTTTCCTTTGGACAATATCTACCAGTCTAATCCTAACGCTTGTTTTATTTTAACTATCGAAATGCTCCGTTCGCCAGCTGCTCGCTTTCTTTCTAATTTATTTTCTAATCCTTTCAGCCATTCGATTAGTAAGGGGCGGATAGCGGTATCATGACAAGCTTCACGAGGAGTCATATTGTTTAAAAATGGATTTTTTTGATCAAGCAAATTTAAATAAATTTGCTCTTCAATTTTTTGAGCCAACTCAGGATGCTGGACTTCAAAATCTGTTTCATCTTTTTTATTCTCTTTTAACGCATGATTCGCTCTGAGCTTTTCTAAATTTAATTTTAAAATTCGTTTGAAAATCAGCGCTTCTCCAAATAGCTGGGTAAAATGTCGGACAGCCAATTGAGCTAATTCAAGCGAACGAGTTTCTAAACGGCATAGAAATTTGTCGATGTATAAGGTTCCTAATGCTTCAAAACCTAACTGATTACCGTCCATGTCGAGCTGATGAGTCGAAAAAATAAAACCGTCTTCAACTTGTTTTGTTTTAATGGCAGCTAAATCTTCGTCAATCCCTTTGCTGAGCCAATCAAACTGATATTGCGTAATACTTTTTTTTGTCTTTTTGTCTTGTCGTTTTTTGGATTCGACGAAGTTAAATTCATCAAGAAAGCTTATTTTGTCGAGTATGGCAGGTAAATTATGAACCCGGAATCGAATCTCACAAAGCTGCAGTTCTCCATAATTGGTATAATATTTTTTATTCTTCGTCTTTGAGCTTATCTTTTTCTCAATTTGAAAGAATGTATTCCAGCGATCTTTAGCAAATTGAGCGTATTCAGAAGCCGGGAATTCTTTAAGGTACTCTGAGCGAGATTTTCAATATTATCTAAAATGAATTTTTTATCCTCCGGGCGGAAAAGAGTAAACGAACCAGTCGCATAATAGAGACCTTGAAAATAATAGCAGCGTGCAAGCCCAATATCCCACTTCACTAATTTAAATGAGGAAGAAACATCTCTCAACAAGCCCTCTTTTTGTGTGACAAGAGATTTGATAGTACTTCCCTTGCCAGGAAAGACTTCTTGAATTTCGTAAAAGTCGAGATGCGAAATTGCTTCGGCGGACATTTCGGCTAATTCTGTTTCTGTGAAGTGCTGAGGATAATGCTCAATTACCCAACTCAGAAATCGCCCTTTGAGCTCATCAAAATAGTAATCAATAAAAAGAATGTCAAACAGGCGCAATAAGGAAGTCTGCGCGATATCAGCTGATTCAGTTTTCAATCGTCGTTTGAATTCTGACTCCGATTCAAAAAATAATTGTCTGATAACGACAGGGATTTTTCTTGCTAGCCTGGGATTTTCATCAAAAATGGCTGATACTTTTGATTCAAAGGTAGCCATAATACAGTCCTTTTTTGGTACAATTATAAATTATGAAAATGCCTAATTTTATCATGCTGTTTTAAAAATGCTTAGCACATTCGGATTATCCATTTTACTATTCTTTTCAAGCGGGCATGCCAGAAG
>CAZNDR010000130.1:0-2738 GCA_964571835.1 uncultured Cytophagia bacterium
GGTAATCCCATCAAGGTTAGGATGGCAGCGCCACATTTGGCTGTAGCGGACTATCAAAATTTATATTTCATTTCCGGCACGATAACGGATAGTCGAAAAATGCCAGTTGCTAAGGTAAACTTATTTCTGACAGGATTAGAAAATGATACCGTTATCACTCAGAAGGATGGCGGCTATTTTTTTAGCTCACTTACTAAAGGCGATTATGTGGTAACGCCAGTGCTGGAAAATTTCCGGTTCGAACCCATGGCTCGTGAATATTCTCAGCTTCAGGAGTCACAAAGTGATCAGAATTTTTTGGCAATGGATATCAAAGAGCCCATGGTGACTTTGCTTTATCCCAACGGCGGGCAATGGTTGAAACAAGGCTCGATCGATACGATTAGGTGGGTAGCCACGGACAATGTCGGCATCGATTCTGTCGCCATTCACTTGTCGTTGGATAGCGGCAACAAGTGGCAACTCGTGGCGGAGATCGATAGTGGAGCGATCGCTCATTACCGTTGGTTCATTCCTGATACGGTGAGCAAAGAATGTTTGCTGAAAATATCTGTGTTTGATTTTGATGGCAATGAAGGGTTCGACGTGAGCGATTCGAATTTTACCATCGGCAAGGTCGCTGAGGTTGATCAAAAAATTGGCACTTTGATAGTGCCTGTAGATTTTGAGGTCGAGCAAAATTATCCCAATCCTTTTAACAATTCGACAGTCATACCATTTTTTCTGCCTAAAAATAGTTACGTTAAAGTGGAAATTTTTAATTTGAATGGTCAAAAGGTTCGTTCGCTGGCGGCAGAAAATTTCCCATCTGGTTTTCACCGGCTTTCTTGGGATAGCACAGAAGATTCTGGGAAAAAAGTAAGCTCAGGAATTTATCTGTACCGGATTGATGCCCTGGGACAAATTGCCATCAAGAAATTTTTATATGTAAGGTAGTTGGGGATTAAATTATAAAAAAGCCAGCGCTTTTCAAAACGCTGGCTTTTTTTAGGCGAAACATAATCGGCGGGGTTAGAAAAGTTCGATAATGTCTATCCAGTTTATGAGTTGTCCGGCGCTGGCATTGGTTTTATTGCCGTTAGCACTTGCTACACAAATTTTTCCCGTTTCTGAAGCATGATCAATCCCGCAATAATACAAATGACGATAAGGGCCAGTAAGATGATGCGATTATTAAAAACCGTATCAGCCCAGACCATTTCGTTGACAGTGGAAGGCATGTCAAAAGGATTCAGGAACAGGTTATATTTATTGGGCAAAAAACCAGTGGCAATCCAAAAGAATAGTCCAATAACTACCATCACCACGGCGGTTCCGTTTCCATTGCGCACTAAGGTTGAAACCATAAACGCCGAACTGCCAAGAAAGAAAATAGGAAACATCAGCTGAAAGACCATCAAGAATATGGAGACATTTACCAGTACAATTGAAGTAAGCGCGCACAGCAAAATCAAGATGAGAAAAACTACCGCATAAATAAGCGCCATTCTCACCAGCCAGACTTTGTAGCGATAATTGGGAATGCCAAATAGGATTTCGATCATGCGCGAATCGACATCGCTTTGAATGCCAAAAACGGTTGGAAAAAAAATTAATAAGATGCCCGGAACTAATAGCCAATAAAAAACCAACCCCTGGTTAGGATTAGCCTCAGAATTAGCTAAATTTAAAATGGTCACCAGCAGAAAAAAAATGATCGCTGCGATCAAGAAGTAAATAAATTTGTTGCCAAAAATGATTTTTAAATTATATTTGATAATACTGGACAGCAATGAGGTGATGTTTGATAATCGCATGTTGTGTTTCATAAATCAGACCTATTAAATTATTTTTACTATTTTAAGACTACGTGGCACCAGAGAACGCGGCACTCTTTAATTTTTCCGCAATAGCCAGAGATAGGCATCTTCCAACGTTGGACGAACTTGAACCGCATCAAGCGTTGGCTTTTCTTCGGATAGGCAGCGCACGCGGATTTGGTCGCCATCGCGCATGTGATGAATAATTTTGAACAGGTCACGCACCTGTTCGAATTCACTAACTTCAACATAAAACTGCCAGATTTTTCCTTCGGCAATACGGGTCATTTCCTGAGGATCGCCAAGATAGCACAACTCACCCCGATTGAGTACGGCAACTCGATTGCAGGAACTGGAAATATCCTCGATGATATGGGTGGAAAAAATGACAATACGTTCGCGCGCTAATTCCACTAACAAATTTCGGAAACGGATTCGTTCCCGTGGATCGAGCCCAGCAGTCGGCTCATCAACAACTAAAATTCTCGGTAAGTGAAGCAGGGTTTGGGCGATTCCAATCCGTTGTTTCATGCCGCCAGAGAACGAGCCGATCTTTTGCTCCCGATGTTCGACTAAATGCACCGCTTTTAAGACATAGTCGACTCTTCTGTCTCGTTCTTCTTTATCATAAATATTTTTCAAAATCGCCTGGTATTCCAAAAATTCTCGAGCCGACATATTTTCATAAGTGCCAAATTCCTGAGGAAGATAGCCGATTAATCCTTGTAGCTCCTCGCGCTTCTCCTTTAAATTAATTCCGTTGATCCAAATAGTGCCACGGCTCTGCTCTAAAATACCGCAAATAATCCGCATCAGCGTGGTTTTGCCTGCGCCATTGGGTCCGAGCAAGCCGAACATGCCGCTGCCGATTTCCATGGAGACTCCCGCCAGTGCTTTAAAGGGAATTTTCTTTTTGCCGATGATCGGGATAAGCTGGAC
>CAZNDR010000130.1:2748-9739 GCA_964571835.1 uncultured Cytophagia bacterium
AAGCGATAAAAAGTTTTCCGAATGCCTGCCAACCTGCCGCTGAGACGCATAATGTTCACTTTGTCACGGTGCAATTTGTTTGAGGTTACATAAATGGCCAAAGCCAGATACCAGACAAAGGCAATAAAAATTAAAATTGTAATTTTATGCCAGCGCAAAAAGTAGATAAGCAGGTTCAGCGCTGGAAAACCCCAGAAGAAAATTGAATAGAAATAACGGTCGATTTTTCGTGCTGTACTTTTTGGGGATCGAGCAAATTGATTATTCAAAAACAGGTGAAGTGGTTTCCAGAAAAAGAAAACATAAAAATAAACAAGGTGCGACAGCAAAAAAACCCAAAAAGGAGTGCGCAGATAAAAGTAGACAAAGTAGATCAGAAATCCTAACAAAGGCAGTTGCCACAGGTAATTATCAAAATCCTTCCAGCTTTGATATTTTTTAGTCAAGCCAGCTTTGGCGCGGATGGTCACTCCCTTTTTCCATTCACGGACAAAACGAGAATAATCATCATAAATTTTGACCACATGTTTTATTTTTATGTGCAGCGCCTCATCAATACTGATGACGTCCTCTTTTGCTTGACGCAAGCTTACTAAAATAAAATAGGTAGCAGTGGGAATTAAACCGATCAGAACGAGCAGCAGCGCTAATTGCCAGACGAAACTGAAAACATTATTATAGATTAAATAAACGCCAGCAATAAAGAGTAGTGCCCAGATAGCCTTTATTTTCCAGCTAATATTGGACACCCATTTTAAAGCGACCTCCAATCCAGAATAAACCGTGGGAATAAAAACCAGGGTAAACAGCGTACTCAACGACAGACCGCCAATGACGGTGATGGCAAATGGTGCGCCGATTTGCGTGACGTATTCAGCTTTGCCCATAGCCAGCGGAAACATGGCGACGATAGTGGTTATTGAGGTGATCAATATTGGGCGAACACGGGCTTGCCCTGCCATGATGAGCGCCCGAGAACGGTTGTTCCCTCGTCGCCGTAAAATTCGGGTGTAATCGATTAGGATAATGCCATTGTTGACGACCAAACCCAGCAGGATGATAAAGCCGATGAGCGTTATGGGATTGATGATAGAATTTCCAGTCAGAATAATTCCCCACAACGATCCTACCGTCGCCAGTGGAATGGTGAACATGATCACAATTGGCGTGGAAAGGGATTCAAAAACAGCGGCTAAAATCATGTAGATCAAAATAAAGGCTGCTAATATCAAGAAATAGAATTCTTGCAGTTCGCGCTCATCATGAACGACTTCCACTGCGATACCAGGCGGCAGTTCTAAAGAAGCAACCAGATCATCGACTTCCGTTCGTGCTGCTTCCAAAAGCGATTTCGATGAATTAATTTCAGCTAAAAATTTATAGCGAACTTCAATTTCTTTTTCCTGGTTCACGCGGTTAATAGCGGACATGCCAAAGGAGTAAACAGTGCGGCTTAACTGCTGTATTTCAAACGTTCCGCCGGACTGAGAAGGGATGCGAAGTTGGCGCAGATCGTCGATGGTCTTGTCGTTTTCTGTCAAGTCAGCGTTTTTGATGACGATGTCATATTCGTCGACACCCTGTTTATAGGTAAGCCCGGAAGCAAATTCTTTTTGAAAGCTGGCTAATTCCGCCGCCACGTTAGCCAGGCTAATATTGTAGTCGCTCATTAATTCATTATCGAACAGCAAATGTATTTCCGGGCGGTTTTCAGAGACATTATAATTCGCCCAGTCCATTGAAGACAAGTCCTCAAGATAAGAACGAATATCCTCGGCGACATTGCGCATCAGATTAAAATCGCTGCCTTTGATGAGCACTTTTTCGGTCTGTGTGCCGATTCCCAGCATTTGCTCAAAGCCACGTCCCGGATTTCTGCCCATTCCACCTCCAAAACGGCGACTGGCTGTTGGTTGCTCGAAACTAACTTCTGCTGCCTGAAAATTTTTGAGGCGATTAGAAATATCAGTTTTGATTTGAGGAATGGTACGATTTTTTAGCTGCTCATAATCCTCTTTTAATTTAATGGTAATAATCGCTTCTTCTTCATAAATCTGGCTGACGACATCCTGTTTTTCCTCAATATCTTCAAACCGTTTTTCGAGGTCAGCAACAGCCAGATCGGTTGATTCCAGCGTGGCGCCTGAAGGCATGGTCAAATAGAGATTAAAATCGGTCAATTCGGGTTCTTGGGAAACATTTAAACTAAGCGCCAAACAAATGATCAGGCTGGCGAACAGAGCGACCACTGCGCTGATAATAGTGCGCGGCGGAAAGCGCATGGCAGATTTGAGGAAGACGCGATAAATTTGCAGCAGCCTATTTTTCAACGACACAATGTTGAAGTCCAGGGTGGCACGGGAAAGTTTTGTTTTGCGTTGCAGAAAAAAATGAGTCACCATAGGAATGAGCAGCAAAGCCACAATGAAGGAGACTAGCAAAGTTGAGATAATGGAAACAGAAATGTGGCGTCCTAACAGCCGAACAAAAAAGTCAGAGGCAAAGACAAAGGGCAAAAAGATAATGACTGTCGTCAGGGTCGAGGCAAATATGGACCGCCAGACTTCCTTAACTCCCATTATTACCGAATCATCAAGATTTTTCTTTCGCGAATAAAGACGATAGATGTTTTCCAGTACAACGATGCTGTTATCGAGCAGCATACCTACCGCTAGCGCAATGCCAACTAACGTTAAACTGTTTAACGAGATATTATAAGCATAAAAAAAGTTAAAAGCGGTGTAAATAGAAATGGGGATTGATGCCGCAATGATCGCTACCAGGCGCAGGTTTTTTAAGAACAGATAAAGAATCGCAATGGCTATCAAGGCTCCGACCAGCGCTAAATTAATGATCAAATCAATATTTTTTTCCATGTACTCGGCAGTGTCGTTTTGAATGACAATTTCGATATCCTGAGATTTGAGCTGGCTGTTCAGTCGGTTGATGAGACTTCGCGTCATGTGAGAAAGACTGATCAAATTGACTTGCGCATCGCGAATCAATTGAACGGTAATTGCTTCTTTGCCATTTACGCGACTGATGGAGGTCTCTTCTTTTAAGCCAACATAAATATCAGCTACATCTTTTAATAAAACCGGCCCGTTTCTTCTCACCACAATATTTTCCAACTCGTGCACATCAGTATACTCAGCGACTAAGTTGACAAAATATTGTTTATTTTTTTCAAACACCTGACCTAAAAAAGTTTTACTGGCGCTATTCTGTGCGATCAATGAGCGCACCTGATCAGGAGTAATACCGTAGGCTTCGTTGGCTTCAGGATTGAGAATAATTTCCACCGATTTTTGTCTGCCGCCAAAAACTTCGACGTTGGCAATGCCGCTGATGTTTTCTAATTCCTTGGTAATTTTTTTGTCAATAATTTCCCGTATTCGGTCCAAACCACCACTGCCGCGAATCTGAAGTGACATGAACATGTTTGAAAGCTGCTCGGTATCGATCTTGATAACGTTGATAATAAAATCATCAGATAGGCTCGTTTTGATGGTGTTCACTTTTTCTTGTAATTTGAGGTAGGCATATTTTATTTTGACATTTTGATTATAATAAATGGTAATCATGCCCTGTCGACGGTCAGCCACAGACTCGATTTTATCGATGCCTTCTAAAGTGCTCACGACACCTTCCAGTGGAATGATGGCTTGTTTTTCCATGTAATCAGGATCCATCTCTTGGCGGCCGCTTATTTGAACAATGAGAAATGGCAGCTCGGCGTCGGGTATCAACTCAACGGGAAGTTGTCGATAGGAAATAAATCCCAGCATGGTCGCTGCAATAAATAGCATGCTGATGAACGTTTTTCGATTGATAACAAATTTAATAAAATTCATTTAAAAGCTCTATCCGAAATAAAAATTTGAATCACACTTTTTTAATTAGAACGGGTTAAGCATTCGTACTACCGACGGTAAAGCATGCTGGCAAATTATTCATTTCTACTTCGAAGCTGGTCAAACACAAAATAGACACAAGGAATGACAAAAAGAGTCAACAATGTTGAAGTGGATAATCCGCCGATAACTGCTAATGCCATTGGTGACCGCAAAGCCGCGCCCTCGCCAAAGCCAAATGTCAACGGCAATAATCCCAAAATGGTGGTTAAACTGGTCATGAGAATCGGGCGAATTCGGCGTTGCCCGGCTTGAACAATAGCCTCAATTCTGGTCAGCCCTTCTTTTTTTAATTGATTAATGGCATCTACTAAAATAATGGCATTGTTGACGGCAATGCCGGCCAACAAAATTATCCCAATGTAGGCCATAATATTGAGTGTTTTGCCCAGAAAGAAAAAGATAAAAATCGCACCTACGCCTGCCAAGGGAATCGTGAGCAGAATGGTGAAGGGATGCACTAGCGATTCAAATTGAGAAGCCAACACCATATAAACGAGTATTATTGAAAGTATCAGCGCAAATTTGAGGCTGTGAAAGGCCTCCTGGCGCTTTTGTTCCTCGCCGGTTATTTCATATTTATAGTCAGTCGGAAAGGAAAGGCTTGATAATTGAGCGTTAATCAATTGAACTACCTGGTCAAACGGCTTGTCAGTTTTTAAATGGGCAGTTACCTTGCCAATGCGAACTTGATTACGGCGGTTGATTTCTTTGGGCGCATGGGAAACTTTTATGGTCGCCAATTCATTCAAGCGGATTTTTTGATCGCCATTGTCAATAGCTACATCTTCAAGTTGGCTAACGCTGATTTTAGGCAGATGGATAGTAATGTCCTTCAGTTCGCCCTCATATTCCCAGGTGCCGGATTGACGCCCTAATAACACATCTTGCAATTGACTGCTGATAGTACTTATGGCGACGTTGTACAAACCAGAATTTACCCGGTCGAGCACGACATCAATTTCAGGTCGACCTTCATCAAAGGTAGTTTCGACATTAGATAATTCATCCATGCTGACCAGTTGGTTTTTTATTTGATCGGTTAATCCCTGGATAATATCCAGATCTTCGCCCTGCACCTCAACGACAATCGGTGCAGCTTCGGTGCCCAGGGTAGATTGCAGCGCACTTTGCTCCTGGATGAATTGAGCTTCCAAATCCGGAATTTCTTCCATGACCGCACTGAGTTTGTTTATGATTTGCTGCGCTGACAAAAAACGATCTCTATTGAGCAGTATTTTCATAGTCGCGGTATTTTCATCTTCGAAAATTGAAGTTTCATCACTGGTAACGTCAGTCGAAGGACCAATCTTGCTGTAAATGGTCTTGATATCCTTACCAAACATTTCATAAGTGATATTTTCGATATTTTCCACTGTCTGTTCTGTTCGCTTAAGTTCAGTACCTTCCGGCAATTTAATTTCAATGGCAAATTCTCCCAGATCGGTTTTGGGGATAAACTCACTGCCGACAAAGGGGATAAGCAGAATGGCTAATAAAATCAAGGCAAAGGCTCCAGCAATAACCAGCCACCGTTTGTGCAATACTTTTTCCAATAGGGCGGCATAGCCAGGAAAGGTGAGCGATTTTTGCTTTGCTTCGATAGTGGATTTCTTCAGCAATTTGACGCTAAGCATAGGGATAATGAGAATAGCCACCACCAGCGATGCCAACAGCGAGAAAGCCACGGTCCAAGCTTGATCTTCGAACATTTCACCTGCCGCGCTGTGCAAAAAAACAATGGGCAGAAATACCACAATCGTAGTCAAAGTTGATGAGGTAATGGCAGCGCTAACTTGCGACGTGCCAAGAATCGCTGATTCTTTCAGCGACCTTCCTGATTCGAGATGGCGAAAAATATTCTCCATTACCACGATTGCGTTATCCACTAACATTCCTGCACCAAGCGCCAGCCCGCCCAGCGTCATAATATTTAATGAAAGCCCTTTGAAATACATTAAATTGAAAGTGGCAACAATGGAAATAGGGATGGCCATACTAATAATAACAGTTGTTCCCAGTCGACGCAAAAAAACGGATAAAATAAAAACCGCTAACAGCATGCCGATTAAAGCGGTTTGTTTAACCTCATCAATCGCATGATTGATAAATTCGCCCTGATTTTGGATGATTGTCAATTCATAGCCCGGCAGTGCTTTGCGTAAATTTTGAATCTCATCCAGCAAATTATCGGTCGCTTTGACTGTATTGAACTTGGTTTCTTTGTAAATAGCCAGCGCCATACAACGTGTCCGGTTTATGCGTACAATATTCTCTGGCTCTTTATTTTTAAAATAGACTTTTGCCACATCCTTTAAATAAACAGGGATTCGCTCGGATATAGCCGTAGTTTGGCTCAAGCCAGCCGACTGCTCGGGCATCTTGTAGGTAACAATGACCTGGCCGATTTCGTCGATGGATTGAAATTGGCCAACGCCTTTAATAATGTATTTGCGGCCCATCTCGACAATGGAACCGCCAGACACATTGCGGTTGTAGCTTTGAATGCGAGCGGCAATGGTTGATGGCGTCAAATTATAGGCTGCTAGCAAATAATCGTTAGTTTCGATTACCACTTCTTTTATTTCTTGGCCTAATAGTTCAACTTCAGCAATACCTTCAAGACGTACCAGCTCATTACGCAGATAATTTTCAGCCACTTGGCGCAATTCATCCATATCATCGGTTTTTGGGTGCGACAATCCCAGCAGCATGATCGGTGCGGCATTGGGATCATGCTGGGTGATGGTCAGCTCATCAATATCTTCATTCTGGCTGAAGCTGGTTAGCGTCTTTTGCAGGTCAAGAAACGCTTCGTCCATGTCAGCAGCCCAGGAATATTCCACCGTAATTTGAGCCGAGCCGACCCGAATTAGCGATGAAACCTGAGACACACTTTTCTGCCGAATAGCTAATGCTTCGATGCTTTCTACAAATTGTTTTTCAATTTCTTCAGGCGGTCGTTCGCCAGCTTTAATTTCAATAAATATCTTTGGATTATTCAAATCTGGGAAAAGATCAATTCCCAACCTTTGAAATGAAATATACCCCAGCAATAACACACCCAACACCAACAT
>CAZNDR010000131.1:0-9718 GCA_964571835.1 uncultured Cytophagia bacterium
ATTAACAAATAACAATTTTTTAGCTCTTAAAAAAATAGATTAAGTCAATAAAAAATTGAATTGGAAAAATAGAATTATCTCTCTAAAAAAAGAATTTTTGATTGACTATTTAAAAATTAATTTGTATATAATAGCTGACTCAATGGTGGAGAGATATGTTAGCCAAAGTTCAAAGTGCCGCTGTATTAGGCATCGACGCTTTTCTCATCGAAGTTGAATCACATCTTGAAAGCCAATTGCCTTCTTTTTCTACCGTCGGTTTGCCCGACAGCGCAGTGCGAGAGTCCAAAGAGCGAGTTAATGCTGCCATTAAAAATTCTGGTCTTCCTTTTCCCAAAAAAAGAATTACCATTAATTTAGCACCGGCTGATATCAAGAAGGAAGGCTCTTCCTTTGATCTGCCAATTGCTATTGGCATTTTAGCAGCCTCGGGCGTCGTCTCGCAGGACATGATCAAAGATTATGTCATCTTGGGCGAACTTTCTTTGGATGGGAGTTTGCGTCCAATTCACGGCGCGCTGCCCATTTCGATTGAAATATCTAAGAATCACATCAAAGGAATTGTGCTGCCAGCTGAAAATGCCAGTGAAGCTGCTATGGCGCCAGATGTCAAGGTCTATCCAGTGCAAAGCCTGATCGAAGCAGTGAACTTTTTTACCGGCAAGCTAACTATCGAACCATTCACTGTTTCACTCTCCGAGGTTTTTTCTCAGCAACGTCAATATTTGATCGATTTTCAAGATGTAAAAGGTCAGGAGCACGCTAAACGTGCACTGGAGGTAGCAGCCGCCGGTGGTCACAACATTATCATGATTGGACCGCCTGGATCAGGAAAAACCATGCTGGCAAAAAGATTTCCGACCATTCTGCCTGATCTGACGTTGGAAGAGGCATTGGAGTCAACCAAAATTCATTCAGTTGCTGGCCTATTGCCACCCAATAGCCCACTGGTCGCCACTCGTCCGTTTCGTTCTCCGCATCACACTATTTCAGATGCTGGATTAATAGGCGGCGGACAGGTACCACGGCCGGGTGAAGTGAGCCTCGCCCATCATGGCGTGCTCTTTTTAGATGAGTTGCCTGAATTTAAAAAGAATGTTTTGGAAGTGATGCGTCAGCCGCTCGAAGATGGAAAGGTTACTATTTCCAGGGCTGCTTTATCGCTAACCTATCCGGCGCAATTTATGTTGGCTGCAGCAATGAATCCTTGTCCATGCGGCTATGCTACCGATCCCAATCATGAATGCTCGTGTACGCCACAGCAAATACAAAAATATCTCTCACGAATTTCTGGACCATTGTTGGATCGGATTGATATTCATATAGAAGTGCCAACTGTGAACTATAGTGAGCTTTCGAGTAATGCGACGGGTGAAGCCTCAGAGACAATACGTCAGCGAGTTGAATCGGCTCGGGCAATTCAATTGAAACGTTTTGCCGGCAAAAAAAATATTTTTTGCAATGCACGCATGGAATCAAAAGACATTCGACAATTTTGTAAAATTGATGAGTCTGGTGAAGCACTGCTCAAAACAGCGATCACCAAATTAGGACTCTCGGCTCGGGCTTATGATCGAATCTTAAAAGTATCACGAACTATCGCTGATTTGGAAAATAGCAGTGAGATTAAACCGCAATACATCAGTGAAGCTATTCAATATCGCAGCCTGGATCGACTGGCATTTTATTAAAAGAATTCGTGACGACCTTTCCAGAAAAAGAATATAAAATGGACTTTTGACAGGGTGAGACAAAGAATATGATAAATCTAAGCGAGGCGTTTTTTTTGATAATTATGATCTCGGTAATCTACATCGCACTTCAAATTTACACCATATACAAATTAAAGATAATGATAGGCAAATTGTTCACTGTCATTCTCCAATTTGAAGGAATTTTTAGCAAGCGTAATTTTTCAGAAAAAAGCCATCAAGTAAAACTATTAAAAAATTGTCAGGTATGCAAATATCGATTAGCCTTTTACAACCATGATACCAAAAATCAGGGAACTTTGTATTATCGTTGTCAAATTACCCGGCGACAAGTATCTCCCAATTATTGTTGCAGAGATTTTGTATTTGATCCACAGACTTTCAACGTTTGATTTTTTTTTCATTTAGTATGTAAAAAAAATGAATCTTGCTGGTAGAATTGCTCAAAACAGATCACAGGCGGAGGGTATTCATGAATTTCAAAACAATAAAAACCGACCAATATGACAATAAAGTGTTGGTAACTATTATTGAAAAACGAATCTATCTTGGCATAACCGATATTTTTCGTGAAGAGATGATCCGCGTCACTGAAAGCAAGATGAAAGAATTAGTCATCAATTTAGAAAATGTAGCAGTGATGAATAGTGCTGGCTTGGGTGTGTTGATAATGGTGCGCGATATTATCAATAAGGAAAAAGGTAGAATTAAGTTATCTAATTTGCAGCCATTAATGCTGGATATTTTTTCTAGAATGAGACTGGACACGCTATTTGAAATATATAAAACGACAGATGAGGCGCTGGCAGGTTAAAAATGCAGCAATTGTCTATTATCAAAATAAAAACCCTGCAGTTTTTTGGGCAGGGTTATAAAGAACCGTGATTTGACACGGTGGGTACCCGCCTGAACGCTTTTTACGTCCACAAGATCTCCTTAACGGAGATTGCGAGGCATGTAATACACGTCCAGAGCCAAGCTCCCTATATGTAAGGTGTTGGATCTTTATAATTTTCCCACCCTTAAACAGCAGGGTTAAATTCTACCACTAATTTAGAAAATTTATTTTAAAAGTCAAGAGAAAATTTATATTTTTTAATATAAGATGCTATGAAAAACTCCCGAAGTAGCATTTTAATTTTTTTTATTATCTTCACTATTTGGTGTCCAAGTTTTATTGAGGGCACCTTATTTTCTCAATCGCGGATTAGAGACTATGGAATTATTATTGGAGTAATGAAGCCTGGAAAGCTGAATGCCATAACTGACGTGAAAGGTGTAACCGTCGGTCATTACACATTAATTCAAGATAAAAATATTCGCACTGGCGTGACTGTCATCTGCCCCCATAGCGGAAATATTTTTCAAGAAAAAGTTAAAGCAGCTATTCATGTCGGCAATGGTTTTGGAAAACTTATTGGTAGTACACAAATTGAAGAATTGGGTCTTTTAGAAACACCGATTGCTCTGACAAATACCTTAAATGTTTTTAAAGTGGCTGATGCTTTGATCGAATATACGCTGAGCCAACGCGGCAATGAAAATGTCCAGTCCATCAATCCAGTCGTTGGAGAAACGAACGATGGCTATTTAAATGATATTCAAAAAAGACCTGTTTCCAAAGAGCATGTTTTTGCTGCGATAGCAGCAGCTGATTCAGGCAGTGTTATCGAAGGTTCAGTTGGAGCTGGAACCGGTACGATTTGTTTTGGCTTCAAAGGCGGTATAGGTAGCTCTTCACGCGTATTGCCAAAAGCAAAAGGAAATTATACTGTGGGAGTATTAGTACAAACAAATTTCGGCGGCATTTTGGAAATCAATGGCGCTCCAATAGGCAAAGAATTGGGTAACTATTATTTGAGAGACGAACTCTCTCAAGACGGTTCTTGCATGATTGTCGTGGCAACGGATGCTCCTCTCTCCGATCGAAACTTAAAACGACTTGCCAAACGCGCCATATTAGGACTAGCAAAAACCGGTGGCATCTGCGCTAATAGCAGCGGTGATTACGTGATCGCTTTTTCAACTCACCTCTCATGCCGCGTTCTAAATGATGAAGAAACAGGAGAAAGACTATCTTACGAGCTTACGAATTCACAGATGTCACCACTTTTTTTAGCTGTGGTGGAGGCGACGCAGGAAGCAATTTACAATTCATTAGTTGCAGCAAAGGAAATAACTGGCTATCAAAATCATCAGGTAAAGGCCATACCTATGAAAGAGGTTATTAAAATTGGCAAAAAATATTCAATCATTCACTAGCCGCTAAAAAATCTACTACGTTCAATAACGGAAGAAATGAATATGAGACAACTGATTGACATGACATTAATATTCGTGACGATGGTGTCTTCGATCTTATTGGCGAAAGGTCCACAAGTCGATATTATCCAAATTCAAGGCGGGACTATTAATCCGGTTTCGGCTGAATATATCATCAGTGCCATCGATGTCGCAGAAGAAGCGGAATCGATATGCCTGATCTTAGAATTAGATACACCTGGCGGATTAATTTCAGCGACGCAGGAGATCGTCAAACGGATGTTAGCAGCAAAAATACCCTTAGTGGTTTTTATTTATCCTTCAGGATCCGGAGCCGTTTCAGCGGGAACTTCCATTACCATTGCCGCCCATATTGCGGTAATGGCGCCGGGAACTAATATTGGCGCCGCACATCCGGTGAGCGCGGGAAAGACGGATACTTCCGATGTCGGCATAAAAAAAGCCACGAATTGGTGGGCTACTTTTAATCGAACGATTGCTGAAAAAAGAGGGCGCAACGCCGCTTGGTTAGAAAAAGCTGTCCGAGAAAGTGAATCCATTACTGAAAAGGAAGCGCTGGAAAAAAATGTTATTGATTTCATCTGCCCAACGGTAGATAGCTTGCTCATCCTGTTGGACAGCAAAACTGCTCAAGTGGACACTGGCAAAGTGATATTGCACACTAAAAATGCTGAAATCATTCTTCACAAAATGAATTTTCGCTCTAAAATTTTAGATATCATTTCCAATCCATCAGTTGCTTATATTCTGCTCATGCTCGGACTTTTAGGCATGTATTTTGAATTCTCAAATCCGGGTGCCATTTTGCCGGGGGTATTAGGCGGGATTTTTTTAATACTGGCATTTTTCGCACTGCAGCAGTTACCGTTTCGAGTTGCCGGTGTTCTACTTATTTTATTAGCTATTTTGCTTTTCCTATTGG
The DNA here is from genome assembly GCA_964571835.1 of uncultured Cytophagia bacterium. Lineage (GTDB taxonomy): Bacteria > Zhuqueibacterota > Zhuqueibacteria > Thermofontimicrobiales > Thermofontimicrobiaceae > CAZNDR01. The sequence goes on from CAZNDR010000131.1 coordinate 4,918, forward strand.
AGATTAAAATTATCAGTTACGGTTTATTGACTGTAGGAGGAATGGTCTCTATGTTGTTGGGTTCATTAATACTATTTAAAAGCACGCCTTCGGTTGCTGCTCACCTGCCTTTTCATCTTATTATTTCGGTCACCATCGCCTCTTCGTTATTTTTTATTTTTGCTATTTTAATGGCAATTCGTACACATCATAAAAAAATATCCACCGGTAAAGAAGGAATGAAGGATGAGATTGGCATCGCTATTTCTGATATTGCACCAGACGGGCAAGTTAAAATTCATGGCGAATATTGGACAGCGACCAGCACCGAAAAAATTAATAAGAATGAAAAGATACGCGTTCTTGCCGTTGAAGGGCTGCAATTAATTGTTGAAAAATTTCAAAAATAATTAAATTATGGGAGGTCAATTATGCATTCATTAATCGCAATTGGGATCATATTTTTATTCTTGCTGATGAGCGCTATTCGCATTCTTCGCGAATATGAACGTGGCGTTGTCTTTCGGCTAGGACGACTGGTGGGCACAAAAGGGCCAGGAATCTTATTATTAATTCCCTTAATCGATAAAATGGTAAAGGTAAGTCTACGGACGATTGTCTTGGATGTGCCGCCGCAGGATGTCATCACGAAAGATAATGTCTCGGTGAAAGTAAATGCAGTGCTTTATTTTAGAGTCATGGATCCTTCTAAAGCCATTGTGGAAGTCGAAGATTATTTTTTTGCCACATCTCAATTAGCTCAAACGACCTTGCGCAGTATTTTAGGACAGGCGGAATTGGATGAGTTGCTGTCAGCCAGAGAAAAAATCAATCAGGAATTACAGATAATTATCGACCACCATACCGATCCGTGGGGCATAAAAGTATCCCTGGTGGAGGTAAAGCATGTCGATTTGCCGCAGGAGATGCAACGTGCCATGGCCAAACAAGCCGAGGCAGAACGGGAACGACGTGCTAAAGTTATTCACGCTGAGGGTGAATATCAGGCATCTCAACGATTGGCTGATGCTGCAGAAGTCATCTCTAAACATCCTATGTCCATGCAGTTGAGATTTTTGCAAACCCTTACCGAAGTGGCTTCTGAGCATAATTCCACTACTATCTTCCCTGTGCCCATCGATCTGTTCAAACCCTTTTTCGAGGCAATGGAAAAATCGAAAAAATAAGGTCAAAATTCCGTCCCAATTTTGGATCATGACAGAATGAAAAAAGCGAGTTGTAAACTCGCTTTTTTTGCACCTGGCGAATACCAACGTACTTTACGCCCATTAATATTAGCGATATGTCCGCTAATAATTTTGACTAAATGATAGGACAAAAACCAAAATAATGTCCAGAACACAAATACTAATACATGTTCTTTTTTTCATGTTAGGTCTTTTGCTGCGCCATCAGACTCATTTATAAATGACAACCTCCTCCTGCCTGATTCCACTAAATGATTGAAATCGAAGATTATTCTTGTCGAACAAAACTGCTTGTATATTTCCAAAATAAATATCATAGCTGTTTTTTAACAGTATTTTATGCCCTAAATTTTTTAAAAAATCAATAGCCTCAGATTGGATTCGTGACTCCATTTCAATCGTGTCATCATAATAATTATAACTGAACCTGGGGGAGTTTATAGCCGCTTCCAGCGACAAATTATATTCTACAATATTGATGAAGATTTGAGCCATTGTGGAAATAGATCGCTCTCCCCCACTTCCGCCAATCACTAAAAATGGCTTGTTATTGAGTAGCACGATAGTCGGTGCCAATGACACCAATGGTCTATTGCCTGGTTTTATCGAATTTTTCAGGTTTGGCTCGCGAGAAAAATTATTCATGGTGTTGTTAAACAGGACACCATATTCATCCAATGTTATGCCTGATCCAAAAAATTGATTTAGCGTTTGCGCGACTGAAATGGCATTACCATCTTTATCGACAACGGAAATTTGTGAAGCGGATTGAATATCCACAGCAGAATTGATAATATTCGATGGTGTGCAGGCAAATAAAGAATCGAGCCCTTTTGATTTTGTTAAAATGTTTTCTTGTGAGAGCGGAACATCGAAATCAATCGCCTTTTCTTCTGCCAATTCCGTTAAAAATTTGGTTCGATCAGCTAATGCCATTTTGATGGCTTCAATAAAAATATGGATGTATTCACCGCTGTTCAGCGGATATCTTTTTAGATCAATTTGTTCCACTATCTTCAATAGTTCGACCAGAGCTAATCCCGCACTGCTGGGCGCAGCGACTGTATTTAGCTCATACTGCTTATACCTTTGCTGAATGGTGCCGGTAACGATAGCTTGATAATTTGCCAAATCTGGTAAGCGAATCAGTCCATTATGCGCCTTCATCTCCCCAGCTATTTTATCAGCTATTTCCACCTGATAAAAAAAGTCACTGCCTTGTACAGCAATGGTTTTTAAGGCAAACGCTAAATCTGGCCGTGTCAATTTTTCGCCGCATCGTTTCGGCAACCAATCGGGAAAAAATATTGCTGCTGAATTGTTGTCAGCTTCAAGATGCTCGTAGCATTTGACAAATAACTTGCTGAGCGATTCGCTTACGGGAAAGCCTGATTCTGCAAGTTTTATCACCGGCTGCAAAATTTCATCCAACTTTTTTGTGCCAAAAATCTGCAAAGCTTTGGCGGCTCCGGCAATCATGCCTGGCACGCAGATCGAATTCCAACCGATGGAAGAGTTGACTTTGAAATCGGCAAGGTTTTGATAATAGATTTTTGGATCAGCATTAAGCGGCGCTGCCTCTCGAAAATCAATTGCTTTGGCCTGGTTATTACAGTAAACGACCATCACTCCACCGCCACCTAAACCAGTGGAAAAAGGCTGAACCACAGCCAGACCGAACATGGCCGCCACGCCAGCATCGACGGCATTCCCTCCTTCGGATAAAATTTGCAAAGCGATTGTTGTAGCCTGGGAATCGGAAGTCGCCACATAGCCTTTTTCAAATTCAGCGGCTAGTGAGAGTAAACTGAAAAAAAATATAGCAGAAAAAAAGCTAACTTTTAGTTTTAACAAATTCATCTTTTTAACAAAATTGGAGCATTTCTTCAACCGCCTTTTCGCATTCTCATAAACAGTTTGCATATTGGACCAGGCGCCATTAATAGCCAATGGCAACTCCATCTCTCCGAGAGTCAGCGCCGCCATCGAGAATGCCACTTTTGGTAATGATGATTCCTTGTGCCCCGCCAAAAAAATTATCAAAATCGGGATGAACTTTTATGTGATGACCTTTCTTTTGAAGAGCCAAAATGATTTCTTCGCCAATTCGTCCTTCGACGTGCAATATGTCCTTCAAGCAAAATACACGAGGTGCTTCAATCGCATCATCCATGGTCATGTTGAAATCAATTACGTTCATAATTATTTGTGCTAATGTCGAAATAATTCGTAATCCGCCTGGCGAGCCAAGTGTCATAAACGGCTGGTCATCCTTGAGAATAATGGTTGGAGCAGTACTGCTGGCTGGTCGCTTGTGCGGTCCAATAGAATTTGGCAGGCCTGGTTGAGGAGCAAAATCGCTTAGATGGTCATTCAGCAAAATGCCAGTACCAGTCGCCACCACGCCCGAACCGAACCAATTATTGATGCTTTGCGTCAACGATACCACATTGCCTTGTTCATCGACGATAGACACATGGGAGGTATTATGTGATTCCCTGGTCGATTTTGTCTTTGATTGATAACCGAATTGAGCCTGCTGCGGATTAATTTTTTTGTTTATTGATCTGGCATATTTTTTACTAAGGAACCTGGTGACAGGGACGTTGAAATAATCTGGATCTGCTTGGTTCAATGTTTTATCGGCATAAACGATTTTCATGGCTTCAGCCAACAGGTGGATGAACTGAACTGAATTATGCCCCAATTTTTTCACTTCATATTTTTCCATGATATTCAGCAATTCAATCAAAAACAAACCGGCAGCGGGCGGCGCTGTTGAGATTATCTGATAGCCGCGATAGCTGCCAGTAACTGGCTGTCTCAGTTTGGCTCGATATTGTCGCAGATCCGATTCGGAAAGTATCCCTCCCTGTTTTTGTATTTCAGTAGCCAGTTCATGGGCAATATCGCCACTATAAAAAATACCTCCTCCACCATCAGCGATTTTCTTAAACGATGCTGCTAATTGAATATTTTTTAATACTGATCCGACTTCCGGCGGAAGCATGTCGTTCAAATATATTTCGGCAGTCGCGGGGAACGACAAAATTTTTTCCAGGTTATCAACAATTTTTCCGTTTAGTTTTTCACTTACTATTATGCCATTAGTGGCTAAATTAATCGCTGGCTGCAAGATTTCTTTTAATGATTTAGTGCCATATTTTGCAAGCGCCAGTTCTGCACCAGCAACCAAGCCAGGCACGCCAATTGCCTTAGCGCCGACGTCCGTAAATTTACTAAAGCTGGAGTCAGTTTGATAATAGTAATCGCTGGTCGCTTTGGCAGGAGCAATTTCACGGTAATCGATCATCACCGGCTTTTCGTTTCTCATTTTGATCATTAAGAAACCGCCGCCGCCAATACCCGAGGCGTTGGGCTCAGCCATGGACAGGGCAAAAGCTACCGCCAATGCTGCATCAACGGCGTTGCCGCCTTTTTTTAGCATATCAATTCCGATGGCAGAAGCGAGCGGATGAGCCGTTGCCACCATGGCATGACCAGAAATTTCTTCATGATTACTGTTAAACTGAATTTTGGCGCATGAATTAAATAATATAAATGATAAGAAGACAAAAAAGCAAAATTTAAGAAAGCGTTTCATGCGATATTTG
>CAZNDR010000132.1:0-9711 GCA_964571835.1 uncultured Cytophagia bacterium
CAGTTTGACGATGACCAGCGCTAAGTCGGTAACGGCGAACTGGCAGACGCAATATTTTTTAGCTACTGCAGAAAATCCGCCTTATGGCGGTAATATTAGCCCGGCGCCACCAGGAGACTGGTACAACAGCGGGTCGTATGCGACGGTTACTGCTACGCCAACTGGGAATTATGGGTGGCTGGGGTGGACCGGTCATCTAACGGGGAAAACCAATCCAGCTCAAATTTTGATGAGTAGTCCAAAAAGTGTAACGGCTAATTTTGCCGGTGAAACCATATCCAATCCTAATGCGCCCAGCGGGCCGGCAAGTGGTATCACTGGGCAATTATTAACCTATACAGCAAATGGAGCTGCCAGTTCTTTTGGACATGCTATCGAGCAGAAATTTTCCTGGGGAGATGGTAGCGAATCCGAATGGGGAGCTGCCACAATGAGTCATTCCTACGGCACAAAAGGTAATTATACGATCAAAGCCAGGGCTCGCTGCAAGCAACACACCGAAGTGATTTCCGATTGGTCAGAAGGTCATGCTGTGGTGATAGACTCTTACACTCTGACAACTTCAGTTAATCCACCAGGATCAGGAGCCATATATAAGAATCCAGAAAAAAGCGGCTATGATTACAATGAAGTAGTTAAAATTCGCACCCGAACAAAATCAGAATCTATCCGCTTTGCTCATTGGGAGGGCGATTTAAGCGGAACGGAAGATCCAATCAATTTGATTATGAATGGCCCTAAAAACATCATTGCCTGTTTTGAATTTGAAACGGTGTCGATCCCTAATGAACCCGTTTGTGCGAACGAGGCATATGTCGGACGGCCAGGCGTAACGATAGAAATAGCTGGTTCGCAAAGCAGTTTTGGGCATGAGGTTGAATATCAAATTGATTTTGGTGATGGTAATCAATCAGATTGGGGCGCTTCACCATTTGATTATCAATATTCGGCCAAAGGTGTTTATCTGGTAAGCGGACGGGCGCGTTGTGTCGAACATAACGAGATAATTTCTGAATGGTCCGCCACTGCACAAATTACCGTTAGGGGGCTTTTTTTGACAGTCAAAGTTGATCCGGAGTTAGTTGGGACAGTTATAGTGAGTCCTGAAAAAAGCGAATATGATTACCTGGAATTAGTCCAGTTACATGCGTTAGCTAATGATAGCAGTGCAATGTTTTTGCATTGGGAGGGTGTTGGTGGCGGCTCAACGACTAATCCCATCGGCATCCATATGCAAACGAGCCGAGAAATAAACGCGATTTTTGCCGTTGAAACAGTCTCTATGGCCGATACGCCCAAAGGACCAACCCAAGGCAAGGCGAATGAAACGCTCACTTTCCAAACCGGGGGCTCGGTAAGCAGCTTTGGACACGCAGTTGAATACCAGTTTGACTGGGGAGACGGGAATTGGTCAGATTGGGGCAGCAGCTCCAGGAGTTATCGCTATGCATTGTTTGGCACCAAATTGGTGAAAGCCAGAGCACGATGTCAGGATCACCATCAAATAATTTCGGAATGGTCTGGTGAGCTGCCGGTAATTATTTCTGATTTTGATTTAACTATCACTATTGATCCTCAAGGAACGGGTCAGGTTACCAAAAATCCGGACAAGGCAAAATATGCCAATGGCGAATCGGTTACGTTAATAGCAGAAGCGCAACCGTTTTATCAGTTTGATCACTGGAGCGGTGATTTAGCTGGCAACTTAAGCCCTGCTGTTATTGTCATGAACAGCAGCAAGCAGGTGACAGCACATTTTATCCAGACAGCAGAGGTGGTGACCAAGCCCTCAATTGTAGAGGGACCAAGCAGCGGAATCATGGGAAAGAATCTGTCTTTTTCAACTGGAGGCTCGACCAGTAATTTGGGGAACGAAGTTGAATATCAATTTGACTGGGGAGACGATTCCTTTTCGAATTGGGACGGCACCACACACCAGCATATTTATTTTGCCGCAGGAGAAATGCAAGTAAAATCGCGTGCTCGGTCAAAAGTAAATATCAGCGTCATTTCTGAATGGTCAGAGGCGAAAATTGTGGTTATTAATGGACACAAAATAACGATAACAGTGATGCCAGGTGAGGCAGGAAAAGTGTTGGCCAATCCAGCGCTGGAAAATTTTGCCGACAGTTCTTTTGTTCAGTTGACAGCTCAGCCGGATTCTGGCTATCGTTTTATTCAGTGGAGCGGAGATGTTGACGGCAGTGAAAATCCGACCAGTTTACTCATGATTAGCGATAAGAATGTAACTGCCAATTTTGAAGTGATTGTTGAAACGGTTTCTGCTCCTGATACAATTGTGGGCTTGAAAGTCGGTTTTATCGGCCAGCATCTCAAATTTTCAACCTCGGGAAGTCTAAACAATTTGGGCAATGAAATCGAATATCAATTTGATTTTGGTGACAGCACGTATTCTCTGTGGAATTCAGGAGAGCAATCGCATGCCTATTTTGAAAGTGAAACATTTTTCGTGAAAGCAAAGGCACGCTCCAAAGCGAATGTTGATATTATGTCCGAATGGTCAAATGCTCACACTATTCAAATCAAAGGATTGAAATTGATAGTAAACATATCTCCGGCTGAAATAGGTTTGATTGCCCAAAATCCCTACAAGGAAGAATATGCTTATCAAGATACTGTCGAAATGTGGCCAGTCGGAATTGCTCAATATGCCTTTGATCATTGGGAAGGAGACCTGCTCGGCAATGCAGTGCCAGGCAAAGTAATTATGAATAGCGACAAGAATGTCACTGCGTTTTTTACAGCGATACTTGAAACCATTACCACACCCAAGCCGCCACAAGGCCCAGCAGAAGGCTATCGCGGACAGGAATTGAGGTATAAAGCCTCGGCTGCAGTCAGCAACCTTGGCCATCCTATTGAATACCAATTTGATTGGGGCGATGGCAATATTTCTGTCTGGGGTGATTCAATACAAACACATAAGTTCCAATCATCCGGAGTATATCTGGTGCGCGATCGGGGCCGAAGCAAAGTGAACCCAGAAGCGCTCTCTTTTTGGTCTGATACCTTAAGCTCAAAAATCGAGGGCTGTCTATTGACCATTTCTGTTGATCCGGAAAATGCTGGAGAGATTATCAAAATGCCAGATTTGGTCGATTATGATTTTGGATCAGTTGTTGCCTTGACAGCGAACAGTTATCCAGATTTTCGTTTTGTTCATTGGAACGATAATCTACAAGATACGAGTAAGACAAAAACGGTCGTTATGAACAGTAATGTTGAACAAAAGGCGTGGTTTGAACCAATACTCAGTGTGCACCACCTTGATGGCTCGACTCCAACCGAATTTCAATTGTTCCAGAACTATCCTAATCCTTTTAATCCAGAAACCACCATTAACTATCAGCTCGCAAAAGAATGTCTGGTGCGAATAGCTATTTATAATATTAATGGACAGGAAATTATAACTTTGGTAAACAATGATAAGCCAGCCGGCCAATACGCTATAAAATGGAATGCGACTGACGCTTTCGGCAACGGTCTTCCTTCTGGTATTTATATTTGCAGAATGGAAGCAGAGCATTATAATGATGCGAAAAAATTAATACTAATGAGGTGATCCTATGAAATCCATTAAACTACCGGCGATAAGCATATTGCTTGTCATTGGTTTTTTATTAACCGCAAACGGTCTGGCCCAGGAGCTTATTTTTGAAAAGCATTCTCTTGGTACTCTGAGTTATGCTTTTGCTGTTCATTGTATTGATTTTAACAAGGATGGCAAGATCGATATATTATCTGGCGCCCAATCCGATGAAATTGTTATTTTCACCAACAACGGAAATTTCTCTTTTACCAGGAAGGTAATCGATACTAATCTCGGAACAATGTGGAATGTTTATGGCACCGATCTGGACAAGGATGGCGACTTTGATATTTTAGCCTCTTCTGTTTCGAAGGGTATTGTGCTCTGGTGTAAGAATGAAGGTTCATCTTATTTTACCGTTCATATCATCGATTCGGATTTATCGCAGACTGAACGGGCCATGGCAGCGGATTTCGATAACGATAATGATAATGATGTGGTGTCGATAGGCATTACCAATTCGGTACTTGTCTGGTATGAAAACGATGGTCATGAACAATTTACCAAGCGGATTATTTCTAGCCAAGTGGGAGATCCCCATTATATTAGTTTAGGCGATTACAATAATGATGGTTATATGGATATATCGTGTGCCAGTGGCGCAGGGTATAATGAACCACTTTCTGATATGAGTTGGTGGAAAAATGAGAAGAATGGGACGTTTAGTTATAATTATGTGGATAGAGATTTTGAAGGCGCCTATGCGGTAGAGACAATCGATTTTGATCATGATGGGGATTTGGATTTATTTGGAGCTGCCCATGCGAAAAATCAAATTGCCTGGTGGCCCAATAAAGGCAATGGCGTGTTCGATAATAAGATAGAAATTGGTAATAATTTTTTGGAAACGCATTCGGCTTATCCTGCTGATATAAACGGCGATGGCCAGATGGATGCTGTGGGTGCTTCAGAAAACCTTCACGAGATAGCCTGGTGGGAAAATAAGGGCAATAATAGTTTTGAAAAGCACTCCATAACTACAGAGTTGGTTCAGGCTCATGGTGTTGCTGCCGCTGATTTTAATAATGATGGGCTGACTGATGTGGTTGGGACTGACAGGCTGGGCCATGAAATAGCTATTTGGGAAAATCTGGGCTATACAACTTATCAATTAGCAGTAAATATAAATCCCCGCGACGGAGGATCGGTAAGCAAAAATCCAGATAAAGATTTATTTATTGAAAACGAAATTGTCATCTTAACCGCTGTCCCCAGTGCTGATTATACATTTTTTTACTGGTCTGGAGTAGGAGGAGATAGCACCAACAATCCTCGGACGATCACTATGATTCAAGATAGAACAGTTACGGCAACCTTCGTTACCAGCCTTTATGAAATAATCAGTGTTCCGAATAAGCCAAATGGGCCCGTCAGCGGATTCACTGGACAAAGCATAACATTTACCACGGGTGGTTCAGCCAGCAATTATAGGCATCCGTTAGAATTTCGTTTTGAATGGGGAGATGGAAACAGGTCCAACTGGGGATCGACAACTCAAAGTTATAGCTATGCGACAAATGGTACTTTTAAAATTAAGGCACAAGCCAGATGTAAAAATCATCCAGAGGTCGTTTCCAGTTGGTCTAGAAGTCTTACCATAGAAGTGCTAACCGAAACAATCTCTACGCCAGATCAGCCCAGTGGACCAATTCAGGGTGATGTCGGAGAAAATTTAGCGTTTAGCACCGGCGGCGCAACAAGCAGTTTAGGTCATATGGTAGAATATCAATTTGAGTGGGGCGATGGGCTACAGTCGGAATGGGGGGGACCAACGCAAAGCTATAGTTTTACTAGTGCGGGTAGTTTTAGTATTAAAGCACGAGCACGCTGCGCCAGCCATCCAGTAATACTATCAAATTGGTCAAGTGCTTTGGAGGTAATAATAAACTCATCGGGCGGAGGAGAAACCGTTTCGATTCCCAATAAACCATCAGGGCCGACTTCTAGTAATATCGGTACAGAGCTAAGTTATGTCACGGGAGGAGCAACCAGCAGCAAAGGGAGCGAAATCGAATATTTATTTGACTGGGGGGACGGGCATTATTCGTTATGGGGAGGTACTGTTCAAATTTATAGCTATGGTAGCCCCGGTACGTTCTCAGTTAAAGCTAGAGCGCGCTCAAAATCCGACCCGAGTATCGTTTCGGCTTGGTCATCTGGGTTGATTGTCACTATTGCAGCGCAATCATCAAATAATTACGCTTTAACTGTATTAATAAATCCTGCAAATAGTGGCACAGTGACAAAAACTCCAGATAAGGCAGCTTATGCTGACGGTGAATTAGTTCAGGTATTAGCCGTGGGCAACAATGGATCTGGCATCGTTACGGATAAAATTTATCTGGAGGCAGAGAACGCTGAATTGTATGGTCCCATGGTCAAGGGCGAAGATGCCAGTGCGTCGGCAAATCAGTATCTCTATTGTACCAGCGGCGTGCCCAAAGCCGGCCATGCGGAATATGTCTTTGATGTAGCACAGCCGGGGACATATGTCATTTGGGGACGATGTTACGCTTTATCTGGAATCATGGATAGCTTTTTTCTGGTGGTAGATCAGAGCCTAGAAGATACGTTGACCTGGCACTTGCAGTCGACCTATAATACTTGGATTTGGCAGAAGGTATCGGATGATAACATAGTCCAAGAATTTCCACTGACAGCAGGTACCCATCACCTTTCCCTTGTTTCACGGGATCAGCAAGTTCGTCTTGATAAACTGATTTTATCAAAAGATGCCAGTTTTCAACCTTCGGGTATGGAAATATCGCCGAATCAACCTTACGTATTTGATTTTTGGTCAGGCGATCTATCCGGTGATAATAATCCTGAAACAATTATCATGACTAGCAATAAAACAATCACCGCGAATTTTGTTATCAGCAATGAAACAATAAGCACGCCAAGTCGACCCAATGGACCAACTACTGGACAGGTCGGTGCCACGCTGAGCTATAGTACGGGTGGAGCAAGCAGCAGTTTGTCGCATGAAGTAGAGTATCAGATAGATTGGGGAAATAGCACTCAATCAGCCTGGGGCGCATCAACTCAAGCCTGTCAGTATCCGCAATCAGGCATCTATTTCATTAGAGCTCGGGCACGCTGTAAGCTACATCCTAGTATTATTTCGAGTTGGTCGTCAGCATTAGCTGTTAATATCACCAATCCTGCCGGCCTGGCACTTTCTGTTTCTGTTACCCCTGTTGGTACTGGCGCTATTATCAAAAATCCAGCCAGAGATTATTACAATTTAAATGAAACAGTTGAAATAAAAGCAATTCCATTTCCAGAAGACGACAATATCCGAATTGAAGCTGAAAGCGGTAGCATAATTGGGCACATTGCAGTGGGAATTAATGCGGAAGCTTCAGGCGATAAATATCTTTTTGGGACAACGACGACATCTCAGGATGGCAGTGTGGAATATACATTTTATATTTCAGAAGCTGGCACATATAAAATTTGGGGTAGATGTTACGCACTTTCTGATGTTGAGGACAGTTTTTTAATTCAAGTGGACGGCATTGGAAATCTATTTATTTGGCATCTGGTAGAAAACTATAACCTTTGGCTCTGGCAACAAATTACAGAAAATCGAGTTATCAAGGATTTTTATTTTAATGTAGGACAACACACGCTTAAAGTGGTCAAACGAGATAGAAATGTTCGTCTCGATAAATTGCTGATAACAAAAGATGCAGCTTATCAACCAGAAGGGAAGGAGGAAACCAAAGAGGTACGTTTTGAAGCGGAAGACGGCACGATTGTATCTCCGATGGCACTTGGAAATGATAATGAAGCTTCAGGTGGGCAATATATTTATGGTGCCACGGTCACGCCCCAAGAAGGCAGTGCTGAATATAGCTTTCATATTGGAGAAGCGGGATTTTATGTCATTTGGGGCAGGTGTTATGCGCTTTCCGATATTGGCGACAGTTTTTTTTATCAGGTTGACGGAAGTCCAGATATTTTGACGTGGCATTTATTTACTAGCTACAATTTATGGTTATGGCAGCCAATACGTGCCGACCAAGATACGCTAAAATTCTATTTTGCCGTGGGGCAGCATAAGCTTAAGGTTATCAAGCGAGAGATAGGAACCCGCCTAGATAAAATAATAATCACGAAAAATTGGCAATTTCAACCAGAAGGTAAAGAAGACGCTTTCACTCCCAACCTCAATTATCGTTTTGATCATTGGAGTGGAGATATAGTGGGGAATATTAACCAGGCGAATATTCTTATGGATAACAATAAGAATATTATCGCCCATTTTGTGGAAGCTACTCACGTGGTTTCTCCCCCCACCTCAATCAGCGGTCCAGCAGCTGGCGTAGTCGGAACTTCTCTTAGCTTCACTGCCAGAGGCGCTGTTAGCAGTCTGGGAGATAACGTTGTCTATCAATTCGATTGGGGTGATGGGCATAGTTCCAGTTGGAGTAGTGGCAGCAGCGCCTATAGTTACTTCACAGCCGGCACCAAATTGGTGAAGGCGCGAGCGCGAAGCGTCAGTGATAGCAGCGTTGTTTCCGATTGGTCCGAAGCAAAAGTAGTGACTATATCTGGCTTTACGTTGACCGTTTCTATTGATCCAGCTAATTCAGGCCAAGTTACAAAAACTCCCAATAAAAATGAGTATGATTATAATGAAATAGTTGTTTTATATTGGGAAGCGGCTCCAGGCTATTCTTTTAGTCATTGGAGTGGAGATTTAGCAGGCAATAGCAATCCAGACACCCTTGTCATGAATGCCAACAAGTCGGTTTCAGCTTTCTTTTTCGAAACGGTCGAAACCGTGTCGACGCCGACCTCTTTGATTGGGCCTTCAAGCGGCATGATGGGACAAGCCTTGCGCTTTAGCACAGCCGGTGCCATGAGCAGTTTGGGAAATCCGGTAGAGTATCAATTTGATTGGGGTGACGGCGAACAATCGAACTGGGTGGATAGTAGCGAGGTGCATGTTTATAACGCCACGGGTGATATGTTGGTAAAAAGCAGAGCGCGAAGCAAAGAACATACGTCGATTGTTTCGGATTGGACAAATCCATTACATGTAGCGATTGATGGCTATATGATTACCATAGCCATAAACCCTGAAAATAGTGGGAGTGTGGCCAAAACGCCGAATAAAGACAAATACGCCAGCGGCGAGACTGTCGAGTTAACCGCTCATGGCGAGTTAGGATTCGCTTTTGATAAATGGGGCGGTGATGCCAGCGGCACTCAAAATCCGCTTTCCGTGCTGATTAATGGCAATAAATATATTTTGGCCTATTTCATGCAAAGTCCGGAACTGATATCAACACCGAAATTTATTTCAGGACCAGACACGGCCATAGTACTACAAAGTTTAGTTTTTGCTACCGGCGGCTCAAAAAGCAATTTAGGCCATTCGGTGCTGTATCAATTTGATTGGGGCGACAGTTCTTATTCGGCTTGGGGCGATAGCGTTGCCACCCATAGTTATGCTAATCCCGGTACCATGAATGTTAAAGCAAGAGCGCGGTCGGCTACTAATATGAGTGTTATCTCGGCCTGGACTATTCCGCATGTGGTCGCTATCATCAGCAATAATTTTAAACTGGTAGTTACAGTAGAACCTGAAGGCACAGGAAACGTCAATCTAACACCCAATAAGACGCAATATAAAGCTGGTGACACGGTGATATTAACCCCGATTCCCGCTTCTGGGTATTTTTTTGATCAGTGGAGCGGCGATCTAACGGGAATAAGCAACCCGGCCTATTTGATTATGAACGGAAATAAAAATATTATTGCTCATTTCAAATCGATCAGCCAAGTAGAAGCAGAAAAGAAGACTGTTCCCGAGCAGTTTGTTTTGCAACAAAATTATCCCAATCCATTCAATCCAGAAACAACTATCAGCTATCAATTAGCAAAATTGTCTTATGTAAAGATTGGGATTTATAACCTGCAGGGTCAGCTCATTTACACCTTAATTGATGCAGAACAATCGGCTGGTTATTATAATATAAAATGGCTGGCCATCGACAGCGCTGGTAATAAAGTGCCATCAGGAGTTTATGCTTACCGTATGGTAACTGCCGACTTTGTTGACATTAAAAAAATGATTCTGATGAAAT
>CAZNDR010000133.1:0-9650 GCA_964571835.1 uncultured Cytophagia bacterium
GTTCGATCAGTTTGCCATTTTAAAAACACATTTCCATAGCCTGCAAAGTATGACTGGTGAAATCTGGTTTGGGCACACTGGCAAGGCGCGCGTCTATCTGAATGGTGAGTTGATTTATGTTGGCGAAAATAAAAAGCATTATGACCGCAAAGTTCAGCCGTTCCAGTGGGACTCGGAAATGATTGCTGCGACATTCAGGCAAGGTGATAATGAAGTTCTCATCGCTATCGAGCAGACCAATCCGTTCTGGTCCTTTTCTATCCGGCCGCGCACCCGTTTAGGTTTGCCGATGAGTGAAAAATGACGATTGTTATCATGCGATAAAATTAATAGCATGCAGTAATCAGGCGTACTTGGCAAACTTTTGGCCTATCTAATAGTGCGCCGACCAACGCTAATAAAAAAGAGCCTATTCATCTCAGCGAAAGGCTGCCATGAAACGAACTTATCTGATAGCCATTTGTTTGGCTTTGATCTTTGTTCTGAGCAGTGAGGTCGAAGCGCAGCCGCCTCAGACTTCGACCAAAAAGCCTTCAATCAGTATTAATCTGGTGAGAAAGAATTTTATCACCATCACCAACAAGCATTTTCCTTCGAACCGTATCGGCTACCGTTTTTTTGAACATAGTCCCCTCTCTTTTGGCAACGTTCCGCTATCGCTCCGTGAGGCAAATATTGACACAACCAAAGATGCGGCGCGCATCAAGAATTTCCTCTCTGGCCAAAACGTTTTTACCCACCAATGTCAAATAGGCAAAGATTCTTTATGGGCAAAACAAAACTGGACTTATTATTTGCGCCCAGTTGCCGACGGCATTGAGATGTTGCTGTTGGTGGAGACGTTTCAATGGGGTTTGCCTGAGTATTATGGCATTCAGCAATGTTTCCGCCTGGGCGGTGCAACCAACGAAAAATGGCGCCAGGAGATCGCCAACACACCAGCTTTTAGTGAATTTGATTTGTGGCAACAGACCGGTGATACGACACTCAGTTTGACAGCTGTTTTGAGAGAAAACAAGTGGTGCTTGCTGCCGGCGGGGAAAAAAACCATTGGCGCCAGAACGCCGCAAGGTTTGGCAGTCGATTTTCTGAGAAGTGAAAAAAAATTGCCCGATGAAGTCGGACCATATCGAGCGACAATGATCGAACCGATCGATTGTGGTCTAATCACCCGCACTGATAAGGATGAAAACTGGGTATGTGGAATTTACTGGGAAAACACTTCACACGTAACCAATCACCACCCGGCAGATTGTCTTCATGCCATAGTCAACATTGGTGACATCCCTCCCTTTTCCAAACGGTTGCTGCGCGGCAAAATTTATTGGTTCAAAGGAAACAAAACAAATTTGTTTGAACATTTTCAGCATGATTTTGAAGGTGAAAGCACAAAAGGGAAATTGCGTATCGCCTCCTGTCAATTTCCTGTTTCTGACAAGATTGAGGAAAACGGTGAATGGATTAAAAAGCAAATGCGACTTGCCAAAATTAAAGGTTGTGATATTGTCCATTTTCCCGAGGGTGCGCTCTCCGGCTATGCCGGCTCAGATTTCGATAGTTTTGAAAATTATCCATGGGATGTGTTGTGGCATCAAACTGATGATATTTTATTATTGGCAAAACAATTAAAATTGTGGGTGCTACTTGGTAGTTCGCATCAGTTGAAAAGTCCACATAAACCTCATAATTCACTTTATCTCATCAATCCGCAAGGTGAAATTGTTGACCGCTACGACAAGAGATTTTGCACCACTGGTGATCTGAAAAATTATTCGCCCGGTGATCATTTTACCACATTTATTGTCAATGAAGTTAAATGTGGCTTGTTAATTTGTTATGATCTTCGTTTCCCTGAGCTCTTCAGAGAATATCGCAAGTTGAAAGCTGAGGTTATTTTTCATTCTTTTTATAATGCACGACATGTCGAGAATTGCATTCACCCTAAAATCATGCCAGTCACGGCGCAAGCAATGGCCGGCATGAATTATTTTTATTTATCTCTAACCAATTCGTCGGCACCTCATAGTTGGCCTTGCCATTTTATCACGCCCGATGGTTTGATAAAGGGAAAGTTGGAGAGAAATATTCCCGCTGTGTTAGTTTCAGATATTGATTTATCTGAAAAATTTTATGATGCCAGCGCTCCCTTTCGCGACGATGCCATAAATGGCAAATTAAATAGCGGGGAGATCGTTAAAGATGCACGTTCGGAAAAACGAACTGGTTATTAGATAGGCAACGAGAGGATTGAAGCAATGCTCCAAGAGCGGAGAAAGTTTCTAAAAAATGTGGCTGCCAGTTCGGCATCGATTTTCGCTTTGCCACCTATCAGCCTATTGCCGTCAGTTGAAGACCAGCGTGACTCCGTTACGCGGCTGACAACAATAGGATTTGGTCTTCAAAAGATGAGCACAGAAGTAGTCGTTGTTGGCGGCGGCATGGCGGGCGTCTGTGCAGCTATTGCTGCCGCGCGAAATGGAGCTAAGGTCATTTTAATTCACAATCGGTCACGTTTGGGCGGCAATTCTAGCAGCGAAATTCGTATGCATATTTGTGGCGCCAACAATCCTCCGAAAACACGACTGTGGCGAGAAACCGGCCTCATCGAAGAACTCAAATTGACCGATGCGGTAACCAATCCTCAACGGTCGTTTGAAATGTGGGATTTGCTGCTGTACAATAATGTCGTGTCTGAAAAAAACATTACCCTGCTGCTGGATACTGCCGTTATCGGCGCCGAAACCAAAGGCGGAATTATTAGCAAAGTGACAGCTATCAGTTCACTTTTAGAAGAATACTATGAAATTGATGCTCAATTTTTCATCGACTGCACCGGTGATGCAGTTTTGGCGGAAGTGGCAGGCGCCAGGTACATGCGCGGTCGCGAAGGCAAAGCTGTGTACGGCGAGTCCCTGGCTCCGGACCAAGCCGATAATAAAACCATGGGCAACAGCCTTTTATTTTTTGCTAAAAAATATCAGCTTCCACTGCCCTTTGAGCCGCCGAGCTGGGCGCGTCAATTTACCGAGGCAGATTTTGAACATCGGCAGATCAAATCCTGGGAATTTGGTTACTGGTGGATGGAATGGGGAGGCGAACTGGACACTATCAAAGATAATCAAAAAATCCGTCACGAGCTGCTGCGGATTGTGATGGGGGTATGGGATTACATTAAAAACAGCGGGAAATTTCCCGAGGCTGAAAATTGGGCGCTGGAATGGGTGGGCATGATTCCGGGCAAGCGGGAAAGCCGCCGCATTATCGGCGAACATGTGATGATTCAAAACGAATTAGAGAAAGCGGAGCTCTATTTTGACCGCATTGCTTATGGTGGCTGGCCTATGGACGATCATCCGCCCGGCGGTATCGACAGCAAAAATTTGCAGCCCTGTCAGCAGATTTATTTTGATCAACCATATCACATCCCGCTGCGCTCACTGTATAGTGTCAATCGCTCCAATCTATTGATGGCGGGAAGAAATATCAGCGCTTCGCATGTGGCTTTTTCATCGACTCGGGTGATGGCAACCTGTGCTGCTATTGGACAAGCGGCAGGAACAGCAGCGGCGTTTTGTTTGAAGAATAATTGTCTGCCCAAGGAAATAGTTGCTGATAAAATTAAAATAAAAAATTTGCAGCAGAATCTATTGAA
Source organism: uncultured Cytophagia bacterium (assembly GCA_964571835.1). Classification (GTDB taxonomy): domain Bacteria; phylum Zhuqueibacterota; class Zhuqueibacteria; order Thermofontimicrobiales; family Thermofontimicrobiaceae; genus CAZNDR01. Next base: position 3,653 of record CAZNDR010000133.1, read on the forward strand.
AGATGATCAAGCGTTATTAGCCATCAAAAATGAAGATGAGCGTGATTTAGCAAGACAGGCAAAAATTACTGCTTCCTGGTTCACTCCAGAAGGTCGACCTGACAATATCATCGATGGCTGGAATCGTAACATCGGCGACAGGAGCAGCCATCAATGGCAGGCTTCGTTGAGTGATGGCGTGCCTTGGATTCAGTTGGAATGGGAACAGCCACAAATGCTCCGACAGATTCAATTGACCTTTGACACAGCTTTAAACCGGCGTCTGTTTTTAACCGGCGAAGATGGCGTCTATTACGATCAATTGCGAAGGCAACAACCGGAGACTGTCAAAAAATTTATTATTGAAGCGTTGGTGAATGATAAATTTGTGGCAATTATCAGACAAGATAATAATTATTTGAGAGTGGCTCGGTTTGAATTTGAAGCCTTTGAAACCAAGGCGATTCGAGTTAAGGTACAACAAACCAATGGCGATAAATTAGCCAGAATATTTGAAATTCGCTGTTACTAATAAAAAAAATTATCAGAAAGGCGATTAGCCATGCCAGGAAAAAGGTCATTATTTTTGATTCTGCTTTTTGTGCCGGTGATGGGTTTAGCTCAGGAAAGTAATAATACCAATTGGCGGACTTGCTGGGAACTAAAATCAGGCGCCATAACCAATCTCGTCCGCTCCTATGCGATTAAATGCGGTAGCGATATCGACCAGGATGGCAAGGGAGAAATTTTGCTAAATTGCAACGAGACAACCAATTTTTTTCTGCTTGAAGCCGTGGAAAACGATAGTTTTGCAGCGATTTGGCAAGCAGAGCGGCCGCACCAATCCGAACTGCGATGTCTGGCTGTAAGTGATTGGGATGCCGACGGCAAAGAAGAAATTTCCATTATTTTGGATGCTGCCATGGGCGATTTGCCCGGAGCGGTTTATGAGTGGAGCGGTGAGGACAATGGTTTTCCCTCCGGCGAAATGCCAACTTCCGAGTTCGACCTGCCCCGGAATAACAGCGGCGCGGTCTGCGTCGAAGCCAGTTCCATTCTGACTAATTTAGATGCTGATCCTGGACCCGAATGGATTCTGCCCTATTTTCGCGGCAGTGGCGTCTCTATGGTCATTCTTGAGTTAGCCGGCGGCAACTTGAGTGATTACGGCTGGGATTTTGATTACCTGGATACCACGCCGGGCCAGGTCCGTACTGTCGAAGTTGGTGATCTGGATAACGATGGTTCGATGGAAATCGTCGCTATGGATCGGGAAAACAAATATCTCAGATTTATCAAAAACACCGGTGAAGACAGCTACCAATTGATAAAAGCGGTGCGGGCGGATGTCGTCAATCCCAATTACTCCTGCAACGCGGTCGAATCACTGCGCATTTTGAATTACGATGGCGGCATGCCCGAGCTATACATTTTGGACGGCAATGGTCGAATTTATGTTATGAAGCACACTGGTGATTTGAGTTCCTTAACCAGCGCTAATTTTTCCACTTTGCTTGATCTGAGCGATATTAGCACGGAGAGAGGTTTTGCTGCTGGTGATCTCGATAGAGACGGCAAACCTGATCTGTATTTTGGTAATAGCATTGCCAACAAAGGAGTGGTCATTTATGATTTCGAATACGAAGGAGGAGATGTCACCAATCCTCTGAGTTACTCTTTGTACGAAGTCTGGCGCCATGATTTTGTTTTTGGCGGAACTCTGGAAGTCGGCAATGTGCGAATCGGTAATCAACTTGGTGAGGTAGATGATCTCGATGGTGATGGCTTTCCCGAGTTGGTTATCGCTTTTGGCACCACGCAGCCAGATTTGCCAGCAATTCTGATATTGGAGAATTTTTCAGAACCAGCCGCGGTAACTGAAACTCCGCATAAAAATGTACCTGACAAGTTTGACTTAGGTCAAAATTTTCCCAATCCATTTAATCCGGTCACTGAAATTCCTTATGAAATAGCAAACCAGGGATTTGTCAAACTGGAAATCTTTTCCCTGCAGGGACAATGCGTGGCTTTATTGGTGAACGATTTTCAGAAAGCTGGCCGATTCGGTGCTTATTTTCACTCAACTTCTTTGGCAGCGGGCGAATATTTTTGCCGGCTCACCTTTGATGGATTTTGGAAACAAAAAAAAATGTTGCTCTTAAAATGAAGGGATACTTTTCGTTGCCGGTTAGATTTATTTGAGAGAAAAAATTTATGTCCCTATTATGATCACAGCTCAATCTGATAATTTCTTCGGCAGATGTGAAACCTTCGCGGGAAGATTTTCAGACAGTAGGTGCTTTTAATGCCGGGCTAACACGCTACCAAAATGAAGTGTTGTTATTGCTGCGCATTGCTGAAAAGCCAAAAAATATTGATTCGACCAGTGGAACGGTGCCGATCTATCAGGTGAAGTCCAATAAAATAGAAATAAACATTTTTCAGAGAAATGATCCGGGAAACGATTTTTCAGATTCGCGTTTTGTCATGAAGCCAACACAACAATATTTGAGTTCGATTTCTCATTGGCATGTTGCTCGACGCAAGGATGGAATTCATTTTGAAATCGAGGCTGAACCAGCACTCTCGCCAGCCAATGAATATGAACTATTTGGCATTGAAAATCCTTGAATTACTTTTATCGAAAATAATTATCATATCAATTACAGCGCCATTTCTCCGTTAGGCGCTATGGTGTGTCTGGCTTTAACCAAAGATTTTCTGACTTATCAGCGGCACGGCGTCATTTTTTGTCTCAACAATCGAGAGGTGGAAATTTTCCCGGAGAAAATTCGAGGAAAATATTTTGCGCTGCATCGATCGACTTTTGGTGAATATCAAAAACGAGAAATCTAGATTGCTGAATCACCGGATTTGCTGTGCTGGGGAAATCATCGCCGCGTTGCTGGCGCACGAGAGAATTCCTGGGATGACGATGGAATAGGTGGCAGTGCCTTGCCGATTCGAATCAAAGAGGGCTGGCTGGAAATTTATCATGACACTGACAAAAACGATCGCTCTTGTTTGGGCGCCCTGCTGCTCGATGCGAATGAGCCATGGAAAGTATTGGCGCGCAGCAAATATCCCATTCTTGAACCAGAAGCGAATTATGAGATCAATGATTTTTTCGGTAAGGTTATTTTTAGTTGCAGTGTGTTGGCGGAAAATAACAAAATTAAAATCTATTATGGAGCTGCTCTGCTATGCAGAGATCCTTTTAAAAGAAGTCATGAAAAATTTAGCATAATTCAATAGTAAGATTTTCTCAAATTTTAAATGAAGGATGAGAGTTGCGATCGCATCAATTCATATTTTTAAAAGACCTAATAGTTTTAACTAATTTGAAGGAGGATGCCTATGGAATCCAGAGGCTATTATTTAACGGCAATTTTGCTTGTGCTGTTGAGCCAAATCACTTTTGCCCAGGATAATGGCAACCATTTTCAGCAGAGTTGGAGTGCTGACTTTAATGCTTTCAAGGGTGATCAGGGAAAAGGACTGGCAGTTATTGCCGGAACAGACATTGATCAGGACGGTTTCAAAGAATTTTTTGTCTTTGACAAACTGCTTGGCTTCACTGCCTGGGACGCGTTAAAATGCTTTGAAGCTACTGGAAATAATACTTTTCAATTAGTCTGGGAACAGCATTATGGGCAGGATACCGACGACGAAGGACATGGTTTAGCTATCGCTGATTTGGACGAAGATGGCAAGCAGGAAATCCTGGTCGCCGCTCAGGATGAAATATTTATTTACGAATGGGACGGCACGACCTTCGAATCGGGCGGAGGCTTGCCAGATGAAAGCACGGCTGAGTTTTTCCCAATACAGGATAATAATGGAAAAGCATTAGTTCGTCAACTCCGTGTGGCTAATTTGGACAGCGACCCGGAAGTAGAAATTGCCATGGGCTATTACGGCGAGTCGGGAATGTACTTTGCCATTGCCTCGTTGCCTAATAAAGATTTTGCCAATCCAGATTGGAAAGATGAATACGCTGATCCATTTATGCCCTGGAGAATGGGCGGCATCGAGATCGGTGATTTCGATGGCGACGGCAACATGGAAATTTTTACCTCCAATTTTCAGGATGCGCCTACCACTCGGCTCTACGAAAGCAATGGTGCTGACACTTATCAGATCAAGTTTACTACCCTGCCCGAAAATCTCAATCTCAATCCGTCATTCGACGATGCGTTTGCCAATCCAGTATTTCATGACTTTGATGGTGACGGCAATGCTGAACTGGTCATGACTGACACTCATGGCAAAGTGTTTGTCATCACTAAAGAAAAGTCCAATAATTTTGAAAATTTTGGGCCAGCCGCCTGGACTTTTGTTCTAAATAGCGCTGATGTCCAAATGAACGGCTTTGTACGCAGTGGCTTCCTCGGCGATTTAGATCAGGATGGTAAGGATGACATCTACTACAATGATTTTACAGCTCGAGCAATTCTGGATTTAGAATATCAGGGAGGACCTGTCACCGAAGCCAGTAGTTGGATTTCGTACAAAATTTTTACTGAACACAGATTAGTTTATGGTCAAATTTACCCAAGTGCTGATTTGGACGGTGATGGAAAAGGCGAAATTGTCATTGCTGGAAATGGCGATCCAGTAGCCAATCTTCAGGTCATCGAAAACCAGGATGTCTCGGCGGTGCAAAATTTTGATCAACCAAAATCCATTGCTTATCAACTTCATCAAAATTATCCCAATCCATTTAATGCGCTTACTGAAATTTCTTATGAATTAGCAGAATCTGGATTAGTGCAGCTGCAATTATTTTCATTGCTGGGTCAAAATATCATAAATTTGATCGATGAAGTTCAGGAAACAGGAACGCATGCTATAGCATTTGATTCTGGTTCGCTTTCGTCCGGCGTTTACATTTATCGTCTGTCGGTGAATGAATTTACACAGCAAAAGAAAATGATCTTGTTGCGGTGAGAAGTAAATTGCATTGATAATAAGGTATTTAGAGCAAGTAAAAGCTAATGAGGGAAAAAATGAAACGTTCAAAATTGATGATAATCTGCTGTCTTCTGTTATTTGCAGTTATGGAGGCAAAAGTCTTCGCCAATATTTTCGCTTCGCTGGTAGAGGTAAAATTTGATGGCAATTTTCCTGCCACCATTTCTTACACGCTAAATGAACAGGCAACGTTTGTAGTCATTACTGTCAAACAGAATGACGAAATAGTGAAAACAATAAACATAAGCCCGGAGGAAAATGGCAGCTATTTAGGGCCAAACTCGATTCAATGGGACGGAAGCTTTGATAGCGGCGCAGTTGCCGGTAATGGCATTTATCTCATTGAAATATTAGCCGCTGATGATATTGGTCATCAAACCTGGGAACTAATTAGTTTTGATAAAGGCCCGGATAATTGGTTTTGGAGCCCAACTGGCGTTGCCACCAATCGTCGGCAGACGAGCCCGTATTTTGGCATGATGTATGTATGCGAGCGTTCTGGAGGCACTTCAGGTAATCCGGACGCGCTTTATACCGAAAGAGGACTTTATTTGTTTAATCCGATGGCACTTTATTTTGGCATTCACCAATCAATTAGTTATGCGGAAGGCAATTCGGTTATAAGCTGGATTCCTTTTGGAGGCAATTCTCCGGTTGGCGTTTGTGTAGGATCTGATGATCGCATCTATCTTTCTGTGTTGGGAACAACAGGAAATGAAGGCGGTGTTGTATCCGGAGATGGTTTGTATAGGGCGAGCAGCGTGGCAGAAATTTTAGCTGTGCACCATCTAACTAATCATGGCGCCGTCTCACGCGCGGCAGTTGTGGGAAAGGATTCGTCGAGAACTCTTTATACCTGTGAGCAACTGGGCGAATCAACAAACTTTGATCCTCAAACCTTATCGCCCAGCACAAAAAGCGTGCTCCGACGGTATTTGATTGGAAAGGCAACCGGGCCGTACACCGAGCAACCCGAACAACTTTTGGCTGATAAACTGGTCCGTCCTTTTGACATTGATTTCGATTCTCAAGGCTACCTGTACAT
>CAZNDR010000134.1:0-8972 GCA_964571835.1 uncultured Cytophagia bacterium
AATTTAGGAAAAAAACCAAAAATGTTGTTGCTTTTATAATTCAGGTCTGTTAAAATTGATTTAATACATTTATCACTTTGATCAAAAAATGATAAACTGCCTTATAAAATTTCTCGTTATTTTAGTTGTGTTCCCATGCGTCCTTTTGGCTCAAAAGCCTGATTCGATTAAAGAGTCAATCCCTCAAGTAACCGAAAATCAGAAAATAGCTGATAGCACCATAACGATAAAAGCGAGGAAAGCGGAAAATACCAAAAAATTAGTCGACTTTATCGATAAAAATGCTAACGGAATTGATGACCGTCTGGAAAAAAAAGCCGGCAAGGAAAAAGGCAAACCAATGGGAAGGGGCGCTCCTTTTATTGACAAAAATGGTGACGGCATCTGTGATGGCCGGGAATCAGCGATTGGCTTGAGAAAAACTCACCGAAGGAGAAAAGGCAAAAGCCCTTAGTACACCAATTCATAATTCCTTATAGGATTAATAAAAGGCATACGCCTTAATTCCAGTCCGAAAGAATAAGCAAAGCAAAATGGATTTAATCCGTAAGGATTTTATTTGTTGAGGATAAGCTTGACCTTGCGCCCCTACAAGAATTTTTGAAATGAAGCCCTTAGTCCGCCTTTTATGAATGTACAAATCAGTCCAAATTATAATAAGCTTTCCCCATAAAGCTTTATGGTGTTTTCGAGGCTAACTTGCCTTACTGCTGCTTGACTGATACCTTTTATCTGCGCAATCGCTTCGATTGAATGAATAATATGGGCTGGTTCATTTCGGCTTTGTGGATCGATCCCTAAAACTGGGCTATCGGTCTCGACCAGCAAACAGGAAAGCGGCAATTGTCTGACCAACTTTTGTTTCTGAGGCGAACGGACAATTGATGGCGGAATCGAAAAATAATAGCCAGCCTCAACCGCAGGCATTGCTGCCGACGCTTTTCCATCAAAAGCATGAAGCTGCACTTTTTTGGCGCCTTTTTCAAGCAATAAAGAAATTGTTGCCCTGCCCGCTGAACGAGAATGGATATTCAAGGGCAAATCTAATTCCAACGAGAGATCGATAAACTGTCCACACATTTTCCTTTGCTTTTCCTGTTCGATTTCATCTTTAGCTAACCAAAAGTCCAGCCCAACTTCGCCAATAGCACACAACCGGTCTTTGTTTATCCGAATGAATGATATCAGCTCGTCGGCCTGAGCAAAATCGAGCTGAGATGGATACAATCCGGCAGCTGGGCAAAGCTGCCGATACGTTTCAGCCAGCTCCAGATTGCGCCGCGCCTCTTCGAGCGTTTCACTCACGGAAATGATTTTAATGATCCCGGCTTTGAGTGATTTCTGTATTACTTCATCGCGATCGGCATCAAATACCGAATCACCCAGGTGAGCGTGAGCATCGATGATATTATGAAGTGAATTCTTTTTCATCTACCATAAGCTTTCAGATAGAACACTTGGTTTGAGCATTTATTGATACCACTTTACTTGTTATGCTTTGACGGCGACAATTAATTAAGCTGCCTTTTGGTTGAGGTTCAACAGCTATAACTTGATTTCGCCTGTTTTTCAACTCGTCTTTCATATTTAAAATGGCGTGGGTTGGCTGTTCATGCGATGCGCCGGCAATGCCTAAAAGTTTGGCCATCCTGATTAATTTCAAAATCAATTTGTTAGGCTAAATTTCTTAAATTCAATTTATAAATTCGGGTTAATAAAATCCGCTGATAATATCTCCCCAAAAAACGCTAATCATCAAGTCGTTTTTGCTTTCATGGGAACCTGCGTTGGTTAAGTCCACCCCTTAGAAACATAAATCTTGAAAATTGCTAAAACAATCTTTTTCTTTGATCTTTCCCTGTTCGTCCCTGAATATCAACGACGCAGCACAACAAGCGTCATGGGTATAAAATAATAGCCAGTTTTCAGTTATCGCTTTTTCCAAAATCACTTTTTTTTCATTGACTGTCAATTCAGGCCATCGATCATAACCCATAACAGTAGGCAGGTGCAGCCAGGCAGTTCCGGGAACTAAATCGGAGGCAAAAAATATCGTTCTGTTATCGCCGCAAATTAAAGAATGCATTAATCCCGGCGTGTGCCCATTGGTGAACAGAAACGTGACCACTCCTTTTAGCGCATCGATTTCGGTCTGATTGTCATCGATCAAGATTAGCCTGCCGCTGTTTTGGAGTTTTTCACTTAAGCCAGGAATAAAAGACGCCCGATCCCTGAGATGCGGCGTTAATGATCTTTCAAATTGTGCTTTTCCCACTACATATTTTGCCTTAGGAAAAAGAGTCATCCAGCCGGATTGTTGAATTCCTGGCCACACAGGAACCAGTCCCCCGGCATGATCAAAATGCAAATGGGATAAAATGATATAGTCGATATCTTTTTCTTGAAAACCAATTATATCTAAATTTTCTATCAACAAATTGCCGTTACCTTCAACTCCGTATCGTTCTGCCAACTGCGGTTCCATGAACTGTCCGATCCCGGTTTCAAACAAAATAGTAATGTCATTTGTTTGCAGCAGCAGCGCGCGGCAAGCAAGAGGAATTCGGTTGAATCCATCAACTTCAACCCATCTCGACCAAAGCCGCTTGGGCGTATTGCCAAACATGGCGCCGCCATCGAGCCATTGGCGGTTGCCTTCTATTGAATAACATTTCATATCAAACCGTTACTCTGGGCCTTTAGTATAGTTGTAAAAAATATGCTCATTATTTTTCAAAATATCAAGGAAAAAATCCAAAATGTCCTTGACATTTCGCTATTATTTTGCTATTCTATCTCTGCCTAGCAATGATAAAACTGCGGCGGCAAAAAGCTCGTTATCCAAGTGGAGTGGAATTTTCTGAGCGCGATAAATAAGTACAATTTGATCGATAGGCAAAAAAATGGGAAAAATAATTGAAGATTATCGACAATGGATAAAGTTTGCGTTGGGACTAGATCCCGAGGTGCAGGATAAAATAATTCTGACCGTGGTTTTTATTTTTTCTGTCATTGTTATTCGATTCATAATTATGGCTGTCGTTTACCATAAAACTAAAGACTCCAAAACAAGATATACCTGGCGCAAAAGTATTACCTATACCCTATCCATTATTGCTTTGCTGATAGTAGGCAATATTTGGTTTCAAGGCGTTCAATCACTGGCTACGTTTTTGGGTATCTTCGCCGCCGGTGTTGCCATCGCCTTGCAAGATTTGATCGGCAATGTTGCCGGCTGGTTTTTTATTTTGTGGAGACGACCATTTAATGTCGGTGACCGCATTGAAATTGCCGGTCATGCCGGAGACGTGATCGATAAGAGGCTTTTTATGTTTACGTTAATGGAAATTGGCAATTGGGTAAAGGCGGATCAAACAACTGGCCGAGTGATTCATATGCCGAATGGCATTGTTTTTAAGCACAGCATAGCGAATTACTCCCGAGGCTTTCATTACATTTGGAATGAAATCCCGGTTTTAGTAACCTTTGAAAGTAATTGGGAAAAAGCAAAAGAGATACTCTCAGTAATTGCTAAGAAACACGCTGAGCATATCACTGAAGAAGCTGAGCGAAAAATAAACGATGCCGCCAAAGAATACATGATCTATTATACAAAGCTTATGCCAATGGTCTGGACATCGGTAAAAGATTCTGGCATAGAATTAACCATCCGCTATTTGTGTGATCCGCGCGGCAGGCGTAACAGCGAACACGAAATTTGGCAAGACATTTTGCGCCAATTTGCTACTCACGCCGACATTGATTTTGCCTATCCGACCACCAGACATATTAGCAATACGCAAGAGAGCAAAGCCCCATCCAGAATTAACGATTAATTTATTGGCAGATCGACCGGACAAATAGTTCTCCGAATCTTTATTCGTTATGGCTGATGAAATCAATTTCTAAAAAAGCCAGGCAAGGTTTTGGTTTGAGAAGTTATTGAAGCTAAGCTGATGGAGCAATTTTAACGCTGCTCGACCGATCTTCGATAATAGCATTAATAACCACAAACGGCGGCATTGATATCGTGGTGCGGTGGGTTAGTTTTATTATTTTTTGGGCTCTCCCCTTTTTTCTCGACTGTCGTCATGCCGAGGTCGTCGCTCTTCCAAACCAAACATCCGGCTCGTTACCATATCCACCAATTTTGCCATCTGCTCACTGGTCAGAATTGCCCGGTGTCTCAGCAGATTGGCTACCGTTTTTTTATGAATAGTGGTCTCGATGGCAGCAATTTGCTCGACTTTATCATTGATTCTTTCCATGACAACAGTATCTTGTTTTATTAGCTCGGCTAACTCTATCCGCTTGGTCCGAATCTCTTCTCTCAATGGTTTCAGCTCGGCAAAAAACTCCTTCATTATTTCGTCCATTTTTTTGGATTGTTCATCAGTAATGCCGAGTTTCTTGTTCCAAAAATCTTTGTGTCGAATCGCGCTTTCGGCTCTTTTCGTTTTGTCTGATCTGATCCATCGGTAATAGCTAAAAGTGCCGAGCGTTGAAATATTGATGACCAAAGAGATAAGCAACAGCCAGGACAAGATTCTTTTGTTCATGTGAACACCCGCCTAATTTGAATTTTCTGAAATAAGAGAAACATACGCCTCGGAAATGCTTTCACCACGATAGGAATCCAATTCATTCAAAGAATTCGCTTCGTAACTTTCTTGTTCGCTTTTCGTTGGCGAACTTAATGTCGTTTGATCAAAAATGGTCTTGCCAAAATAAAAGCCGGTCAACAAGGCAACAATCAAAATGACCATCGTAATTGCTGGAGAACCTAGCCACGGCAAAGGATTGAGAAAAATTTTTCGTGCCGCTTTTTCGCGTTCAGCCATTCGCTGAGATAAGCGTGTCCAGAAAAACGGAGCTGAAGAAAAGCTTTCCACCTGGCTTAACATATCCCACGTGGCATCCAGTTCGATTTGGTGGCGATGGCAGCCGGGACATTTTTTCAGGTGCTCTTCAATCTCTTTTTTTTCAGAGGCTGATAAACTTCTTTCCTGAAACGAAACTAATTTATTGGTAATTTCTCGACAGTTCATTTTCCGTCCTCTTACAATTAATTAAACAATAAAGACTTCTGAAACTTTCGTTACTAAATTGGCGCCACACTAACTCAGCAAAAATGCCGTCGTCACTATTCCTCTTCTCTTTTGCTCTTGCTTAGCTCTCAATTTTAACAAAAAAGAAAAACCAACCTCGGCCAACCAAACAATTTTAAATTCCTCCCATGTACGCATTTTACATTAAGCTTCACGTTTTACTGTTCACCTGCTGCTTATTTTTTTCCCAACCGGCCTTCCGGTCACAATGACATTTCTTCTTTTAGCAATGGTGCCAGCTTTGCTTTCAAATTTAATTTCGCCCGGTGCAGGCGCGACTCCACCGCTGAGACAGTGGTTTCTAACGTCTCAGCAATCTCCTCATAAGATAAATTGTGGTACCGATATAAAATGACTACCGTGCGCTGATTTTCAGGTAGCGATTGGATAGCAGCTTGCACTAACTGCTGTCGTTCTTTCAATTCAAACTCAGCATCCGGACGAAGCTCATCAATGATGTCCGGGATTTTTCTCTGATGGTCAGGAGCGTGCTTATGATTAGAATCAATTGAAAAAAAATCCAAAATTTTTTGTCGACGCTGAAAATTCAGACACAAATTAACGGCAATGCGATACAGCCACGTTGTAAAAGCCGCCTTAGCTTCATAACGGGAAGCTGCCTGAAAGATGCGAATAAAGACCTCTTGAGCTAAATCTTCGGCGTCGGTTTTATTGCCGGTGAAACGCAGACAAAGATTGAGCACCGATAGTTGGTGCTTCTCGACTAAAATCTTAAAAGCAGCCCTATCCCCCTCTTTAATTCGTTGCATTAATATAGCGTCTTCCTGGGGCATGAAATATCGATCATTTTTATTAATGGTCAAAGCCTTTTATAGTTTAAACACATGTTGTCAAAATATCTTGCCTCTTGAGCACCTTGCCAACTTTTAGCTAATTTCATCCGGGCCGATGATGCCGCCCGAGATCACCGCTTGCAAGGCTTCCTCAATCGTCCAACCCGGATCACGCGTCTCAGATTCCTTTACCACCACCATTGTCCCGGACGTCGGATTGGGTGGCGTCGGCACAAAAACTTTATATAATTTCTCGTTGTTATTTTTTCTGTCGGTTATAGTTCCCGTGACAAAGCCAATCGTCCAGATGCCTGGCTTTAAATAGTCAACCAGAACCACTTTGCGGAAAACCTGTTTTTCCGGTAACGACAACGTATCGGATAACTGCTTGCCGACTTGATAGATGGTGTTAATGAGGGGAATTTTTTTGGCAATTTGTTCAATCCAGTGAAAAAATTGTTTGCCAGCTAAATTGCTGGCAATGATTCCGATGACATACAGGATTAACACCACTATTAAAATTCCCAGCCCGGGAATACTAAAGCCAATTAATTGCGCGATCATTCTAGCCACCTTTTTGTCGATTCCGACGTAAAGCAAACGAATGACAAAAATCGATAATGCTAACGGAGTGATTGCCAGAATGCCTCTGAATACATACCGTTTCAAATGATTAAGCGTTTGCTTCATGCTTGATAGACCTTTTTTGGTTTAATTTTTTTAATCAAAGGAATTAGTCTTTGCCATCAAAACCCAGTTATAAAATGAATTTGTATTGTTATATTTCTCCACATCATCCTTTTAAAAAAGACCACTATTTCAACAATTCATAAGCTCATTTTGTTTCTCGATTATGGTGTTTCATTATTAAGCAGCTTTACCCTCCTATTTGGGCAATTTTTTTTGATAATATTTTGCTTGCAAATCCTTTGTTTTTTTGCTATCTTTTCTTGAGTCTTAAATAAATTTTGCTGCTATTTTCAGTTACCAGTCATAACAGCCAGGGCAATTATCAAGCAGTGGCTGAGAGCGAAGCTTGGCAATCGTCCGGCGAGATGACTATGGTTTCGCTTTGATTTTTAAAAATGAATTAGCTAATTTGTCAGCACAGCAAGCTGCGCAGCAGCAAGCGAGGCTGTGAATTAATCCTGCTTGATGGTTAGGTGGTTAGCTGTTCACTTTTTCTGCTCGTCTCTGATGCCTGCATTCTCAAGGCTAAACAGCTAACTGGTGACGATCTCATTGATATTTTTCGGCGAGCGAAAACAAGTAGACAATTTTTTCTCTTTTGTTCGCTTCATTCCTGCTGCACAAAAACCACGATGAGGCGTAAAAATGAATCGTTCCACTAAGGCAACAGTTGTCTCTGCCAAAGAGATCAAGCAGTTGCTCCGAGAAAAGGCTCAACTCAAAAAAGCTGAACGCCAGCATCTTAAAACGGTGCGGCAGCTCACCAAGATGAGCCGTATGTACAAACTGTTGAGCGATTGTAACCAATTGCTTCTACATTCAACCGATGAGCCATCCCTGATAGAGAAAATATGCGCGCTGCTGGTTAAGGTTGGCGGATACCGTTTTGCCTGGATTGGGTTTGCTGAAATAGACCGAAAGAAAATCGTCAAACCAGTAGCGCACGCTGGCTTTGAGGATAGCTATTTAGAGACATTAAATATTACTTGGGCAAACACAAAGCGTGGACAAGGACCAACTGGCAGCGCCATCCGAGAGGGCAAGCCAGTGGTTTGTCAAAATATGTTAGCTGACCCCAAATTCAAGCCCTGGCGTAGGCAGGCACTGGCACGCGGCTATCAATCGTCCCTTGCTTTGCCGCTGAAAGCCAAAAGCCAAGTTTTCGGTGCATTAAACATTTATGCGTCAGAGCCCCGTGCCTTTGACAAGGCTGAAGTGAACCTGTTGCAGAAAATGGCTGGTGATCTGGCATTTGGTATTAGCACCTTGCGCCTGCGGTTGGAGCGCGACGGCGCGGAGAACGCGTTACAAGAAGCCAATCAGCGAGTAATCAGTTTGCTTGAACGCGTCAGCGACGGCTTTGTCGCCTTCGACAGCGAGATGAAGTTTACCTACGTCAACGCGCACGGTGCAGAGTTGCTCGGGCGCAAACCCGAAGACCTGATCGGCAAGAACTACTGGCAGGAATTCCCGGAAGCCAGAAACACGCCTTTTGCCGAGGCCTATGTGCGCGCCTTCGAGACCCAGCAGCCAGTTGTGCTCGAGGATTACTACGCGCCGTGGGATCGCTGGTTCGAGAACCGCATCTACCCTTCGCCAGAGGGGATTTCAGTTTTCTTTACCGAGGTGACTGACAGAAAAAAAGCCGAGGCCTCCCTGCGCGAATCGGAGGAGCGTTTCTCCAAGGCCTTCCGCAATTCACCGAGCGGACTGGCAATCAGCCGTCTGTCCGACGATAAGATCATCGAAGTCAATGAGGCATTTCTCGGAATGCTCGGCTACACCCGCGAAGTGGTGATTGGCCGCACCTCGCTGGAGTTGAACATGATCGCCCATCCCGAAGACCGACAGCGCGGCGTCCAACTCTGGCGCGAAAAAGGCGCGCTGCGCGATCTCGAATTTGAACTCCGCCGCAAATCGGGAGAGATATGCCAGGCATTGCTCTCGGCAGAAATGATCGAAATCGGCGGCGAGCCCTGCATGATCACCGTCGTGCAGGACATCACCGCGCGCAAACGCGCCGAAGAGGCATTACGGACAAGTGAAGCGAGATTACAGGCAATCTTTGAATTGTCCCCGGTGCCGTTTGCCTTGAATGACGAGGAACAGAATATCACATATCTGAACTCCTCATTCATCAAAACGTTTGGTTATGATTTGAAAGACATTCCCAACTTGTCTGCTTGGTGGCCCCGCGCTTATCCTGACCCTGCCTATCGTCAGTGGGTTGCTGAAACCTGGGCAGAACATCTCGACAAAGCGAAACGCGAACAGATTCCTTTCGAAGCAATGGAATTGAATATCTGCTGTAAAGACGGCACAACGCGAACTGCATTGGTAGATGCGGTGTCATTGCTGGGGGCATTTGAAGGGGTGCATC
>CAZNDR010000134.1:8982-9635 GCA_964571835.1 uncultured Cytophagia bacterium
GCGCGCGGAAGAGGAATTGCGCGAGAGCGAGGCGCGCTTCAAAGCCATCGCTTCCCAGACCCCCGATCACATCCTGATGCAGGACAAGTCCCTGCGATACACATTCGTCGTCAATCCCCAGTTGGGCTTGACCGAGCAGGATATGCTCGACAAGACCGATTATGACTTCCTTCCGAAGGATGAAGCGGACCAACTCACCCAGATCAAAACCCATGTGATGGAGAGCGGCGAGGCGGCACACTTCGAGACTTCGCTGGTTTCCAGGTCGGGCGAGCCGGAGTTTTTCGATGGAACGTATGTACCCAGATATGACGACCAGGGTCAAGTGGTAGGCCTGATCGGTTATTTCAGGAACATCACCGAACGCAAGCGGGCGGAAGACGAGACCCGCCGCCGCGCCGAAGAACTGGCCGGGCTGTTGGATGCCAGTCGGTCGCTTACCGCCACGCTGGACTTGGCCACGGTGCTGCAAACCATCACCGACAGCGCCGCCGCCCTCGCGCAGATCGAGACCGCGGCCCTCTACCTGTTGAAAGGCGAGGAGCTTTTCCTGGGCGCGACCACTCCGCCGCTGCCGCCCGGCAGCCTGCACCCGTTCCGCCATGCCGCTCTCGCTGACCACCCTCACATCTGCGAAGCGATAACCACAGGCC
>CAZNDR010000135.1:0-9594 GCA_964571835.1 uncultured Cytophagia bacterium
TATAAAACAGCGTCTCCATAATCAAATCATTAACTGGCACACAACCAGATTGAATGAAGAAGACCTCTTTGCGTCGCACATTTTCCAAAAGGTTTACGTAAATGTTCCCCTCAGAAAATCGAAATGATTTGGATTTGCTCAACGGGATGCTGAGATGAGAGCAAATTAATGTAGCTAATTCAGGATTGGCGCTGCCTGAAAATATTCTCATTTCGCCGGCCATATTTTCCTCTATCGTGTTATTGAATGGGTAATTGGCTAAAATTAAAAGCCAAGGATTCGTTGTTTGTGTCCGAAGGAAGCTTTGGATTACTTCAACAAATCGACAATCGCTAACGCCTGGCGTTAGCTACCTATCTTTTTTAGAATCCCAAATTTTTTCCCTGAATTTGTGAAAGCGCTGATTGCCTTATCCAGGTGAGCTTTTTCATGCGCGGCTGATAATTGCACCCGAATCCGCGCTTGGCCTTGGGGCACCACCGGATAACTGAAGCCGATTACATAAATGCCTCTGGTTAACAAATCTTTTGCCATGTTTTGAGCTAATTTGGCCTCGTAAAGCATAATTGGCACAATCGGGGTTACGCCGGGGCGAATCTCAAAACCAGCGTCGGTCATTTTTTCTCTAAAATAGAGAGTGTTCTGTTCTAATTTATCTCGTAAAGCTGTGGTATGGGACAGTTCATCAAGGATGCCCAGTGTTGCGCCAACGATCATTGGTGCAAGCGCATTGGAAAAAAGATAAGGCCGGCTGCGCTGCCGCAGCATGGTGATCAGCTCCTGCCTCCCGCTGGTACAGCCGCCAGAGGCACCGCCTAGCGCTTTTCCGAAGGTGGTGGTAATAAGATCAACTCGACCTATCACATTAAAATGTTCACTCGTGCCGCGGCCATTTTTGCCAATAAAACCCGTCGCATGGCTGTCATCAACCATGACCAATGACTCATATTTTTCAGCCAGGTCACAGATTTCATTGAGTTTTGCCATATCGCCATCCATGGAAAACACGCCGTCAGTGGCGACCATTTTATAACGTGCGTGTTGCCGAATTGCTTCTTGGAGTTGTTCTTCCAAATCCTTCATATCGCCGTGTTGATAGCGAAAACGCTTCGCTTTACACAGCCGGATACCATCAATGATCGAAGCATGGTTCAAGGCATCGCTAATAATCGCATCCTCTTCGCCCAGCAGCGCTTCAAACAAGCCGCCATTGGCATCAAAACAAGAACTGTACAAAATCGTATCATCTGTGCCTAAAAAGGCGGCTATTTTATTTTCCAACTCGCGATGGATGTCTTGAGTGCCGCAAATAAAGCGAACCGAGCTCATGCCATAGCCGCGCTCATCAAGCATCTTCGTAGCTGTATTCAGCATTTTTTTATTGCTGGACAAGCCCAAATAATTATTAGCACAAAAGTTGAGCACCTTGCTGCCATCATGCAATAAAATCTCTGCCGCTTGTGGACTGCTAATTAGCCGTTCATTTTTATATAATCCCTCATCCTGAAGCTTTTTTAATTCCTTTTGAAAATCTTCTTTTATCTGATCATACATTGCTCTACCCTTTCCAAGAAAATTTCTATTTTTCTAAAATGACTGTTGCGGCGCCATAATCTTTCGTATGACTCAAGGAAACGTGGATATTTTTGATGCCCATTAAGGTTACTTTTTTCTGGCAAACGCCAGAGCAGTTTATTTCAGGCCTGCCAAATTTATTGTTGGCTATTTCGATTTCTGTCCAGCGTAAACCATCTCTCATGCCTGTCCCCAGAGCTTTTAACAAAGCCTCTTTAGCGGCAAAGCGCACAGCATAATTTTCCGCCTTATTAATTTTTCCCTCACAATATTTGATTTCCTTTTCTGTAAAAATCAGAGCGAAAAACCGATCCTTTTTGCCGGCGATTTGCTTTTCAATCCGCTGCACTTCTACAATGTCAAAGCCGATTCCGCAAATCATGCTTCCACCCAATCGAGTATTACTTTTCCCGAATTCCCGGAAAGCATAGCTTCAAAGCCTTTTTCAAATTCAGTGAAGTGATATTTATGGGTGATTACAGGGGAAATATCTAAACCGGTCTGAATCATGGCTTGCATCAAATACCATGTCTCGAACATTTCGCGACCGTAAATGCCCTTTATAGTGAGCATGTTAAAAATCACCGTATTCCAGTCGATAATCACCTCACCAGAAGGAATACCCAGCATGGCGATTTTGCCGCCGTGGCACATGTTAGCAATCATATCTTTGAAGGCAGCACCACTGCCGGACATTTCTAATCCCACATCAAAGCCTTCTTTCATGCCTAGCTCTTTTTGTATCTCAGCCAGACTTTTTTCTTTGATATTCAGCGCTACGGTGGCGCCCATTTTTCTGGCTAATTCAAGTCGGTATTCATTTTTATCGGTAATGACGACAAAGCGCGCTCCAGCATGTTTCGCGACAGCAGTTGCCATCAACCCAATAGGTCCAGCGCCGGTGATCAAAACATCTTCTCCCAGCAGCTTAAAGGACAAAGCAGTGTGCACAGCATTGCCAAAGGGATCAAAAATGCTGAGTATATCTGTGGAAATATGCGGATCAGCTAGCCAGACATTTTTCGCTGGTAGTGATAAATATTCAGCAAAAGCGCCTGGCCGATTGACGCCCACACCCTGCGTAGCATTGCATAAATGTCGCCTGCCTGCCAAACAGTTTCGGCATTTGCCGCAGACAATATGCCCTTCGCCTGAGACGATATCTCCAATTTTATAGCCATGAACGTTGCTGCCAAGCACTTCAATTGTACCCACATATTCATGCCCAATGGTCATCGGCACTGGAATGGTTTTTTTTGACCAATCGTCCCATCTATAAATATGAACATCAGTACCGCAAATGGATGTTTTAAGAATTTTAATCAATACATCATTGATGCCGATCTCAGGAATGGGCACTTCCTCCAGCCAGAGACCAGGCCTGGCAGATTTTTTCACCAAAGCTTTCATTGTGCCTGCTGGCATATAAGTTCTCCAATTTAGAATGATAGATTCCAATAGAAAAATATTTTGAAAAAGCCAGCTCCTATGCTATTTCAACAAAATAAGTTTTTTCATCTCCCGAAACTGATCTTTTACCTTCATCCGGTAAAAATAGATACCCGAGGCAACACTCTGTCCTGCCTCATTGGTGCCGTCCCAAACGACCTGAAAATAGCCCGGTGTTGCCTCACTTCGTACCAAGGTTTTCACTTTCTGACCAAATATATTGTAAACGTCAAGCGAAATTGGTGATAGACGGTCGTTCGATGAGATCTGATATTTTATTGTCGTCATGCCATTGAATGGATTGGGATAATTTTGAGCCAAGACAAAGTGATCAGGATAGGTAACAACATCCGTCTGTATCACTGCAGAAGCAGCATTACACTTCACTTTAATATCATCGAGATAAATTCCTTCGTAGCGCGTTGGATATCGATCCCAAAAGGGATCGCTGACAAAGGTGAATTTCAATCGGGCAAGGTTGGTGGGCGGACAATCAGGAACATGATATTTATATTCCAGCCAATCATTTCCCATAAGTGCTGGTTGCAATGCTCCGCCAGTACCTATAAAATCTAACTCCTGCCAAGTGCTTCCATCAAAAAAGTCCACATGAACACCATCTCCTTCATAGCCTCCCTTGGAATAAATGGCAACGTCATACCAGAGATAAAAGGAAATGTCAGCATTCATGCCCAGATAAAAATGCGGACTGATCAGCACGGATTTGTTGTTATCCGAATAGGAGGTATCCGTCTCATTGCCGCAGTACCAGCTACGCATGCCAGAATGACTTCTGATCGAAGAAATATGCCAGCTATTTTTAGTTACGTCAGTCAATTCCCAGTTAGCTACGTCGGATTCCAGATCATCATAAAAACCCAAAGTGCCAATTGGAATGACAATATTTTTAGAAAAGATTCCCTGTGTTTCGTGACTTCCCTGCAGTAACAAGGTCGGAAAATACGGTTCAGGACAAGTAGCTGAAACTGAAATGACCAAAGAATCAGCAGCAATTTGATGGGGAGACATATCGCCAAAGCTCAAAGCGGATTCAGACAAAGTGAGAAATTGATCCGAACTGCTAACTTTCGCCTGAACGTTTGGTGCGACTGCTAATCCCTGGTTCTGCAAATACACGAGTACTTTTGCCTCGTCACCCGCTTTCAATAGCGGCCTGCCATTTTTATCTTTTATGACCATCTTGTGCCATTCGATTTCTGGAGCGCCCACGGTAATGGGCACTTTTTCGCTCCAGCGAGCAAGGTGCGCATTCATCACTAATTGAAGATAAAAAACCTCACTATTGACACAGGACAAATCGGCGCTGATTTGAAAAGTTTTATCCACAACGAGGCTGTCTGATCCATTAATAGATTCGACGGCTATTTTGTCTTTTAACACTGTTATTTTGGATGAATCGGATACCAGAGAAATTAACAATGTTTCAGCTGGTGCAGTTCCATAATTTTTAATCCTGAGCGACAAAAAAGCAGTTTCACCCGGATTAAGCACACCATCACCATTGCCGTTTGCATCGTCAATAATAATGCTGCTGCAGGCAAGGTAGGGAGCCTGGCTTTTCACCGTTATCGTTCCTTGATATGGAAGATAATTTTGAGCCGTAACCGTAAGCTGAATTTTTTCGGCTGCATTTTCCGTTGATAGGCTAAATTGTGCCTGACCTTGACTGCTGGTAGTACCCGTTCGATAAACCGTTTCTGCTTGTTTCAAACAGACTCGAGCATTTTCCACTGGCGAATTTCCATGCGTTACGGTGATCGAAATAAAATTATTTCCCACGCTGATTGAATCCGGAAAAGTAACGGACATCTGTTTGGGAATGTCGGTCCATATTGGCATTTCCGGGTCTCCCAACAAATTGATTTCATACAGGCACCAACGATAAACATTTTTCTGAAGAGAAAAAGGTGCATAATAGGCTTTTGCTAATCCCATAGCCTGGCCGATGGAAAAGCATTGTTCTTTGAACAAAAAATAAAAAAACTTGTCATCAAAACGGTCAGAATAGCCAAAGCCAGGGTTCCCCGGCGAGCCCCAGCCGTATCGGGAATTGCCAATAAAGGCAACACCGCCGCCATTGGGATTGGCAATGAATGCTTCAGCCACACAATCATAATCGATGGCTGCTGCCCAGCAGCCGATGGAAAAGATTGTGCCAGCGCGTTGCCCATTAGCCAGCGAAAACATGTCCGCCACACTTAACGAACTTTCTCCCATACTCATTAGCGACCACCAGGCATGGCCGTCGTGATTGATAAGGTTCTGCCCTTGATTTATCTTTCTGACGGCAAGGTCTTTTTCAAGATTTCCACTCGACTGGTACAGCTTCGTCACATTGAAAAAATTGGCAGGCAGATTTTGGCTTTCAATTTTATTTTTGCCAATGCCGGTATCGGTATAGGGCATGCTCCATAATATCTGGCAAAGAAAGAGTATATTTTTCTGAAAATCCAGAGGTGGATTCTTTTCGTATGCCAGCACTTTATTCACCCAGCCAGTTATTTCTTCGGGCGTATCCAGCGCGGCTCTGCCCACATAAACTTCCGGATAAAGATCAACCTCGTCATCAAGTTCTCCAAAAATGCCGTTTCCATTGGCATCCCAATTTCCATCCAAAGCAGAAAAATAGAGGTCACAGGGAATATGATTTTCATCCCACTGACTGCTAAACTGGCAATCCATGGCAAAAGCGATGCGATGGGGAATCAAGTTCGTGTCTCCAGCAAGCAGCACCCATTTTGTACCCCAGGTTTGATAAGCGTAGCGGATGAAATTGCGTACCATCTCCGCATCGTCCCTGCCTTCAAAATTCTGAGACTTAATCCAGTTGACATCGACCAGTTTAGCGCGCACCCCCTTTTGTGTCTTCCAGTCAGCTAATGGTTGAAAATAATTTTTGGCTAATTTGTTTGTGATGATTAAATACGGGAATTGTTCATCATTGCTTATTTCTTCAGGTTTCAAGTTCAGGTCGATCTTTTCGATCAGCCTCAAATATTCTTTGTTCCTTTCACTAACTACTGGTTTTGGTGCAGCTATGCTATCTTCCAGCAAGACACGGAAGCGAATTTCAGAGTAAAACTTGATTTTCTTTTCCACTGGAAAATATTGCAGCGGGTAGATAGCAAAATTGGCTAAATGCTGGCCTTGAAAGGTACCAGTTCCCAAAAATTTTACTGTCTCTTTCGGATAAGGGCTTGTGGAAGTATAAAATTCTTTGGCCGGTTCCGTCATCTTGAGCTGCGACTGAGCAGCGGACAAAACCTGAGGTGGCTGGCAGGGGAATATGTAAAACTCTTGAGGTAACAATTCATGAGCAGCACTGATGATTTCCACGCCAGAAACCTTTTTACGGCTCGAAATTGGCAGGTTGATTATTTTGCAGGGAAGCTGAGGCGCACTCATTTCAAAAGTGAGCTCAAGGTTTTTCATGGTAACGACATCGTACTGCCCAATTTTTGTCACCAGCAAATCAGCTTTATTGAATGGTAAATTGTGCTCAATAACTTCTGCAAATCCCGTGGCAGTTAAAACCAAAAAGATGAGCGTAACAGTCCTAAAAAATAGTTTCATTTGTCTGACCTGAAAATTTAGTTTTATTCAATGATGTTATTTTAAGTAATAAGCTTTGTCACTAGACATAAAGCAAAATTCGCCCTTTCTAAAGCAGGATAATCGTTAATTTGCCATTTTCAATCACGCCAAGGTCGTGGCATTACTATTAATATGAATGACCAGTTGAAAAAAACCAAATGAAATGAAGGGCTAAAGCCTAAAGAATTTGTGGGGAAATTATGAGATCTCCGTTCTAAAGAACGGAGCTATTCAATTTTCATGAATAGCTCCGCCATTTATGGCGGAGAAACTTATGAAATCCGAAATCACGTGGGCTTTAGCCCAATCAGCTTTTTGACTGGTCATTCATATTATTAATAAATCAGCCAAACCTTTAATGTCTGAGTTTATATTTTTATAATGCTCGACTTTAGCTCAATTGAGCCATTCATCATTTTAGTTATGTCAGAAAATCACTGGCGAAATTCACGGCAAATAAATCATTTTTTTCATCTCTAAATTATGTGTAACGCCGCTCGCTATCAGACTATAAAAATAGATTCCGCTAGCAATTTTTTCTCCGCTATCGTCAACGCCGTTCCAGGTAAGTTTCTGTTTCCCTTGCTGAGTCGGATGAAGTTCCAATGTTTTGACGATTTGTCCTTTTAAATTAAAAATGACCACTTTAGTTTCAACAGGATGCAGAACGCAAAATTCAATTGTCGTGCTGGTATTAAAAGGATTGGGATAATTTTGCGCTAAAATAAATTCATGCGGCACTTTTACTGGCTGCCAAGCGACCTGAGTCAAATTATTACCACCGCCGGCTGCATGATAGCGATCGGCAAATTCCTGCACATACTGATTGGCAATCAATGGTGAGTGGATGATTAGCGTATTTTCATCATTTTTTGTTTCAGCACTAATAGACCAGTTTTGTGAACCGGTAAAAACAATGGGATCAGAATCACGATGATTGGGATCGATAATCAGGTATTTGTGATGCAAAACGCCGCTCTCCTTTTTTAGCCACACATCAGCCGGGGGATTCCAGGCATGACTACCTTCACCGTGCATAGGAAACCACTGGCTGTACAAATCCGGCTCGCTATCAAAAACGCCGCTAATGTGCAAGCCATCAATTACTGAAAACCGTGCGTGCATGGCTTCGGCCATATCGCTGCGAGTAAAAGCTAATATGCAAAAATAAATCTCCTTGTTGGCAGAGTTGATAGCCTCGATCAATTTAGCGGTCGCCAGATCAGAGGGACAGAAATATAGCTCGACCGGGATCTGATTGATGACAAATTTGTGCGGCGTATTGTCGGTTTTATAGCTGCCAAATCGTGATTTGGCAGCGTCAGGCGATACGGTCTCCGATCCCCACATTTCATTAAATTCCATCGTGTAAGCTTTGGCCAAGGCTTGGTCTTGAATTTCGATTACATTTTGAGCAGCGTTAATTCCCAAATTTGGGTAATTGGTCAAATTCAATGAACCCGTCCATACCCAGTCGTCGGCAAAACTTGTTTCATCTGCCGCATCAAAAATAGCAAATTTGTTATGCTGAATGCCTAAACTGGGTGTCGTACTAAATTGCTGATCGATGACGGGAATGCCAGCATTTTTTAATCGGCCGACTTCCGTTTGATAGCCGTGATCCGCATCGTGGATGAAACGAATATCAACGCCGCGGCTATACGCTTCAAACACTGCGTCAGTCACCTGAGGTAATTCGTCCCAGGAATAAAAACAAAGGTCGATGGAATAATTGGCTGCCTTCACTCGATCGATAAATCGTTGAGTGAGATCTTCATTGCCGTCTGCTTCGTTGTCAGCAGCGGCCAAATGATGATCTACCGATCGATTAAAATATACATTCATCTTCCCAGTCGAAGATGGATCAGACGCAGTAATGACAACATGATCCGGAGAATAATTAATGCCAGTTTGATCAGCCGACGCTACCTTCACGTGATACACCGTCGCTGGGGATAAGCCTACCATTTCGACCAGATGAAAGGTTACCGCCTCTTCACGTTGAATGGTACCCACTTCATAATTTGTCGTTTTTCCGTAACTCAATAAGGAGTTGGAGGCGGATTCGGTTTCCCAGGTAATAGTCATAGAATGGTCGGTAATATTTGTTTCTTCAGGCTTAGCCATAATGCGCGGACCATGCCGCCAGATAACGTCATCATTAAAGCGTGGCATCAATTGATAACCGCTGATAAAAGGATTTTCGTTGTCATATTGCGAAAGAATTCCGATGACATCGAACTTGCTGCTACCGGGCGCAAGCGTATTGGCGAGGTCGGTATCTTTGTCGATGCGAATTTCGCACGAGCCTGTAGCATCCGACAAAATATAATTGCTTCCTGATCCGGTTACACTCCAGTTCTCAGTATTCGCGGTGACATTATTGAGACGCAATAATTCTCCTTCTAATCTTTCCATGCCGCCGCTGCCTTCAGCCTGAATTTCCGAGCAAGTTACTACTGCTGCCGCTATAGACGGCGCGCGTACAATCCGCTCAACCAAAGTGATATTTTTTAATTCTGTTAATCCATAAAACTGCTTGACGGTTCCAGAGATGGTCACCCAATCACCTACATTAACGCTGGTAGCAAAATTGTCATCGTACACGGCAATGCCGCCACTGTAATCCTGCACATAAGCCGTCACACCGAACTGGATAGTTGCCGTTACTTCGCCGCTGATAGTAACAAGCTGATCCAATAAGTCAGGCACACCTGAAGCATTATTATTATGCAAATATTTTATATCCATCGACTGAGGAAAAATGGCAGCACCGGATAACATCCCAAAAAAGAAAAGGAAGTTTATCAGCCTTGTAGACATCTTAGCCTCGTCTTAAAAATTCGACAATTTGTATTAAGAATATGAATGACCAGTTGAAAAAAACCAAATGAAATGAGGGGCTAAAGCCTAAAGAATTGGTGGGGAAATTAAAAGATCTCCGTTCTAAAGAAC
>CAZNDR010000136.1:0-9581 GCA_964571835.1 uncultured Cytophagia bacterium
TTTGAAATTAACAGGCAAGCATGATGAAATCCAAATCGGTTTTAGAAATTTAGGTATTAGCAAAAATAAAATCAATATATAATGTTCAGCGTTTTTCGGGCTGCACTCGATTAATTGTTTAATTACTGTGAAGAATACTGCCAATTTTCAATGAAAGAAAAAATTGGAAATAAAATATCTTTGATAAAATATGTGCAATGAAAGACTTGCTTTTAGAAGATACAATTGCTGCTATCTCAACGCCTCCATTTAGTGGTGCGATTGCCATTATTCGTCTGAGCGGTAGTAAATCATTTGATATAGCCAAAGCAATTTTTAGGACAAAGGAAAAATTTGATTCCATTTCCCCTCGCTTTGCAGCATATGGAAAAATTTATGAAAGCGATAATGAAATCGATGAAGTCATTTTAATTAAATTTTCCAAGCAGAACTCATATACCAACGAGGATATGGTCGAGATAAATTGCCATGGTGGGATATATGTAAGTCGCAAGATACTTGAGTTGGTTGTGAAGTTTGGTGCAAGAATAGCAGCACCAGGAGAATTTACGCTGCGGGCATTTTTGAATGGTCGAATCGATTTAACAAGAGCTGAAGCAGTATCAGATTTAATTCGGGCGCGAACTCAAATTAGCCATCTGGCTTCTTTGAAACAGCTTCAAGGAGCTTTGTCCGAGAAAATAGATCAAATTAGGGAGGAAATTACAACTATTGTTTCTCTAATTGAATTAGAGCTTGATTTTTCAGAAGAAGAAGTGGAGTTTGTAAAGAGAGAGGAAATGCTGCATCGTGTTCATCAAACAGAGCATGACCTGACTGAATTAATCGCCACCTATGAGACTGGCAGAATTGCGCGTGAGGGAGTGAAATTGGTTATCACCGGAAAGCCCAATGTTGGAAAATCAAGTCTTTTAAACCGGCTGGCGAATGAAGAGCGAGCTATTGTAACCGACATTCCGGGAACTACCAGAGACTCTTTGGAGGTTCAATTAGATATTAATGGTGTTTTGTTTAAAATCGTTGACACTGCCGGAATTAAAACTTCTCTGGATCCAATCGAGAGGGAGAGCATACGAAGGGCCGAACGTCATTTGCAATCAGCAGATATTATTCTCCATGTATTTGATGGTTCAAAAAGCATTGATGAGGATGATGTGAAAGTGATGAACAAAATCAGCCGTTTTGCTAGCGCAAAGGTGTTTCGAATAATAAATAAAGCTGATATACAGCAAAATTTGCATGTGTCCGAAATCCGCTCAAAGGGTGGTTCGATACTGTCAGTTTCTGCTCTTACCGGGCATGGCATTGACCAACTGATTTCCAAAGTGTTCAATACTGTTATTGGTGACGCAAGTTTGCCTTTCCGGCAAGCAGCAGTTACCAATGTCCGGCATTTCAATTTATTAAAAAAGGCCTTGGCGTGTTTAATTGCAGCAAGAGGTGAAATCGAAAAAGATGTCTCTCCTGAATTTATTTCGCTCTATCTGAGAGAGGCTTTAGATCATTTGGGTGAGATAATTGGCAAAGTTACTAGTGAAGACATTTTAAATAATATTTTTTCAAAATTTTGTATTGGCAAATGAAATCGTTCCACGTGAAACAGATTATAATAAAAAATTATGTGCAATTTAAGCGAAAAATATGATGTTATCATTGTTGGCGGTGGACATGCTGGATGTGAGGCGGCCCTGGCAGCTGCGCGATTAGGGGCAAAGTCACTATTAATTTCAATGAACATTTCCACTATCGCGCAAATGTCCTGTAATCCGGCTATTGGCGGTTTAGCAAAGGGACACCTGGTGCGTGAGCTGGATGCGTTGGGCGGCGAAATGGGAAAGGCAATTGATGATGAAGGCATTCAATTCCGAATGCTAAATAAATCAAAGGGACCGGCTGTTTGGTCACCTCGCGCTCAAGCAGATCGCCTTGGCTATTCAATTCGAATGCGAAGAGCGATAGAGGCTCAGGACAATCTTGAGCTCAGACAAGAGATGGTTGTCGGGCTTCTGGTTAAAAACAGAAAATGCATTGGCGTTAAAACGGCTATTGGCTCTGATGTTTTAGGAAGTTCTGTCATTTTGACGGCAGGAACTTTTCTTCATGGTTTGATTCATATTGGCATGTACAGTTATCCGGCTGGACGTGCTGGCGAATTTGCTGCGATCGGCGTAACTGAAAATTTAGTTGAACTTGGATTTCAATTTGGCAGGCTTAAAACAGGCACACCGCCTCGGATTGATGGCAAATCCATTGATTTTGAAAAAATGGAAGTGCAGCATGGTGATGCCAAGCCAACTCCATTTTCATTTCAAACTAAAGAGTTGAAACTCGAGCAAGTTCCCTGCTATTTGACTTCGACCACAGAAGAGACACATAAAATTTTAAAATCAGGCTTTGATCGTTCTCCCTTGTTTTTGGGAAAAATTGTCGGTGTCGGCCCACGATATTGTCCTTCAATTGAGACTAAAATAGCTCGGTTTCAGGAAAAGACGTGTCATCAACTGTACTTGGAGCCAGAAGGGCGGAATACCAATGAGCACTATTTGAATGGCTTTTCTAGCAGCTTGCCTGAAGATATTCAAAAAAAGGCACTATCAACAATTCCCGGATTGGAACACGCTAAAATTACCCGATTGGCTTATGCCATTGAGTATGATTATTTTCCACCTCACCAGTTATATGCGACGCTTGAAACCAAACGGGTGGAAAATTTATATTTCGCAGGCCAGATAAATGGGACATCGGGTTATGAAGAAGCGGCGGTTCAAGGATTGATGGCGGGCATAAATGCTGTATTGAAATTGAAAGGCAAAGCACCATTTATATTAGATCGATCACAAGCCTATATCGGTGTTTTAATTGATGATTTGATAAATCGTGAGATCGAAGAACCCTATCGCATGTTTACCTCATTGGCTGAATACCGCTTATTACTAAGGCAGGACAATGCTGATTTGAGGTTAGCTGAAATTGGTTATCATTTGGGATTGGTTCCAACTGGATTTTATGAAAAAGTAATGAGAAAGAAGGAATTGATAAGCCGATTTATTCATGATTTAAAACAAATTAAAATAGCTCCTCAACGAGTCAATTCGCTATTAGAAAAAAATGGCGGTACGCCTATCAATGAGAAAGAATCTGCCTATCAACTATTAAAACGACCTGAAATAAAATTATTAGATTTTCGCTCATTGCTTGATCATGATATTTTTAATGAAAATTTTGAGGCTGATATTTTAAATGAGGTGCGCGATCAAGTTGAGATTGAAATTAAGTATGAAGGCTATTTTAATCGCCAGCAAGATCAGGTTAATAAATACAAAAAAATGGAGGAAAAGCTAATTCCCAATAATTTTGCCTTTGATGAGCTGCAAGCGCTGTCAACAGAGTCTCGCGAGAAGTTGAAGCGAATTAGGCCTCGATCAATTGGACAGGCATCCCGAATCGCTGGCGTTTCTCCGGCCGATATGTCGGTAATTTTAATTGCTCTTAAAAAAGGGGGTTTTTGAAATTGTTTCACGTGAAACAAATATAACTGGCAGCAGCAGGTGAACCATATGGATCTGCTCAAAACAAAATTAGCTGAAGCAGGTATTAAATATAGCAAAAGCCAAATTGAAGTTTTCCAAAAATTCCATGCTTTACTATTGAAATGGAATAAACGAACCAATCTTATCTCATCAGCCGACCAATTTAAAATTGTCGAACGACATTTTATGGAATCTCTAGCTGTGCTGGTATCCTTTAAGATCGAGAGAGCCTCAACGGTTCTTGATGTGGGAAGCGGGGCCGGTTTTCCGGCCATACCGATTTCAATTTTAAGACCTGATTTGAAATTTTTATTGGTGGAATCAAAACGAATAAAGGCCTTATTTTTAAAGCATGTTTTAGCTCAATTAAATCTTATAAACATGTCTGTGGTCAACCAACGATGTGAAAAAATAGCCGTGGATAGAAATTACCAACAATGTTTTGATTTTGTATTTATCCGAGCTGTCGGCCGATTATCGCTTGTTTATAAATGGGTCCAAAATCTCATTAAGCATGATGGACAAATAATTATTTGGAAGGGGGGAAATGTGGATAATGAATTAAATGAGCTTGTTGCTCAATTTGGCGAAATGCACATAGAACAAGTTGCTATGGATGATCGATTCGTCTCTAGGGAAAAAAGCAAAATATTTGTGGCAATAAAACAAAAATGATGGTGGAGACATTACCTTGAAAAAAAAACTGTATGAAAAATTAGAAACACTCATTACCGAAAAACAAAATCCAGTATCTTTGGGCATTGATTCAAAGACTACTGAGGAGATATTGAGAATAATTAATTCACAAGATAAGACCGTTCCTTTTGCAGTGGAAAAAGAAATCCCCTATATTGCCGACGCAGTAGAAATGATTGTGAATGCTTTTAAAAATGGCGGCAGATTAATTTATATCGGTGCTGGAACAAGTGGGCGCTTGGGCGTCCTTGATGCTTCGGAAATTCCTCCGACCTTTGGTTCGGATCCAGAGTTAGTTCAGGGATTAATTGCCGGCGGCAGAGCAGCGCTCGTTCGGGCGCAAGAGGGTGCTGAAGACAAAAAAGATGCCGGCGCCCAGGATTTGATGAAATTATCTTTTAACAAAAGAGATATAGCGTGTGGTATTTCGGCGAGTAGAATTACGCCTTATGTTGTCGGCGCTATCGAAAAAGCAAAACAAGTCGGTGCGAAAACGCTATATATTACCTGCACGAATCGCGAGCAATTAGAACTCAAGGTCGATGTTGCTATTTGCCCAGTTGTTGGACCAGAGGTCATTATGGGATCAACAAGAATGAAATCAGGAACAGCTCAAAAATTAGTGCTAAATATGCTTACTACGACAGCCATGATCCGCTTGGGAAAAGTGTATAATAATATGATGGTCGATTTGCTAATGACATCTAGAAAGCTTGAAGAACGTTCCAAGCGAACTGTGGTCATGGTAACCGGAGTAGATTATGAAACAGCCGAAAAAGTACTTAGGAGAGCCGGCGGACATGTGAAAACTGCGCTGGTAATGATCATGAAAAATATCGAGTTAGATGAAGCACAACAAAGATTAAAAGCTGCTAATGGTTTTGTCAGAGGCGCATTGGAATTATAACAAATCTCAACAAAGAAAAGATAGCAGATACTTCTGCAAAATTCATTGATAAGTCCTTTTCCAAATTAACTACAATAATTGTAAAAGCAAAAAAAAATTCTAATACCTACAATCAAAGTATATTTCATGGACGCCCAACAACAATAAAAAATGATCGGTTCAGAAGTGCAAAATATCCTTGCCCAATCATCATTAATTGACGAGGCGGTTCAAAGAATTAGATCGGACAGGCAAATCCAGATTCGCGGTTTGATGGGGTCGCTAAAAGCTCTTTTTCTTTCGATTTTGATGCAAAAAGTCAGTTTGCCAATTATTTATATTACTGCTGAAGACTTCCAGGAAGAAATCATGCGGGAAGATTTGGAGATAATTTTGGGGAATGAACAGGTGGCCGTTTTTCCAAAAATCCGAGAATTGGCCGACTGCGATATTTTATATGATGCAAATAAAAAAAGTATGCTTCTGAGCGCACTGGAAAAACTTCTCGATAGGAGAAATATTGTTGCGATTGTTCCTGCCAAAAATTTGGTGCATAAATTTCCCAATCCCAACAAATCAAGAAAGCAAAAATTGTTTTTGAAAGTCAAATTGGAATATAAATTTGAAGAATTAAAGGTGCGACTTTCTAATTTGGGATTTGAGAGGCAGGCGGCGGTAGAGAACTGTGGCGAGATGAGCATTCGTGGCGGCATTATTGATGTCTTTCCGCATACTTGCGATAGTCCAATCCGCATCGAATTTGCCGGAAATCAAATCGAATCAATGAGAATATTTAATCCAACAACGCAACGCTCCATTCAAAGCATAAATCAAATTACCATCTATCCTCAATATGTTGAAACCGAAAAGCAATCTTCGCAAATTGAGTTTGTGTCAATCTTCGACTATTTTGAAAAAGAGGCCATTGTTTTCTTCGATGAGAAGGAACTTATTCAAAAAGAAATCGATGATTTTTTTCTGTTCCAAATACCTGAAGAAATCAGCACGGCAGATAGAACCGGCGATCGAGCCGCTCGTTTTTTGAATTGGGAAGATATTCAAAATATTTCCGGGCGTTTTTTAACAATTAGCCATGATTCGATTCAATCTTTTGAACAAGAAAAACAAATTGATTTTGCCAGTCAAGCTCAGGATGCATTTCATGGCAGTTTTCATCTATTAAAAAAGAAAATAGATTATTATAAGAAGCAGTTGCATAATAGTCAAAATAATCAGATTTATTTTTTATGCGAAACCGCTGAACAGATTCACCGCATGGAAGAGTTGTTCCAAGATGCTGGAATCGATTTGGACAACATAAAATTTGAAAAATTTGGCCTCAATCAAGGATTTATATTCCATGATGCTAACTTGGTTGTTTTTACAGATAACTATTTTTTTGGTCGTCCGATCAGATGGAAAAGAAGAAGGAAAATTTCTCACGGACTAACGGTTCAGCAGTTAAACTCCTTAAGTATAGGAGATTTTGTTGTTCATATTGACAAAGGCATAGGGCAATATAATGGGTTGAAGAAAATAATTGTACATGAACACGAGCGCGAATGTCTCAGCTTAATCTACCGCGATGGAGACATATTGTACGTCCCACTTGAACGAATGGATCGAATTCAAAAATATGCTGCCAAAGAAGGTCTGGTGCCAGAGCTGAGCAAACTCGGTAGTAAAGATTGGGAGCGACTCAAAAAACGAACCAAAAAACATTTAAAACAACTTGCTAAAGAGCTGACATTGTTATATGCAGCAAGAAAACAACAACAAGGATTTGCCTTTTCTGCTGATACGCCCTGGCAACGAGAATTGGAAGCCTCTTTTGAGTACGAAGATACGCCAGATCAAATAAAAGCCACTCAAGAAATTAAGGCTGATATGGAGGCTATTAATCCAATGGATCGGTTGGTGTGCGGTGATGTTGGCTACGGGAAAACCGAAGTGGCAATCAGGGCAGCTTTTAAAGCAGCAAATGATGGCAAACAAGTGGCTGTGCTCGTGCCCACCACTATCCTTGCTTTACAACATTATAATTTGTTTCGCGAAAGATTACAGAAATATCCCGTGGTTGTTGATTTTTTATCGCGTTTTCGGACTCGAACTGAACAAAAACGCATCATAGAAAGATTAAACCAAGGAAAAATCGACATCGTCATCGGTACGCACCGCATCTTATCTAATGATGTTAAATTCAAGGACTTAGGGCTGCTGATAATAGATGAAGAACACCGATTTGGCGTTCAAAAAAAGGAGAGCTTAAAAAAGAAATATTTGAATGTAGATGTACTAAGCATGTCTGCCACGCCCATACCTAGAACACTTAACATGGCATTGCTGGGAATTCGAGACATGTCGTTGATTACTACCCCTCCCAGAGATCGGCATCCTATTATCACTGAAGTCACACCATTCAGTTTAGACCTTATCCGTTTAGCGATTCTTAAAGAGGTCGACCGAGGTGGGCAGATTTTTTTTGTGCACAACCGCGTTCAATCAATCGAATCCATCACGAGAATGCTGCGAAAAAATTGCCCCGGAGTAAGTTTCGCAATCGCGCATGGTCAGATGGATGAACGACAGTTGGAAAAAGTCATGTGGGATTTTGCCATGAAAAAGTTTCAGTGCCTTGTATCAACTCTGATTATTGAGTCCGGCTTAGATATTCCCAATGTGAACACATTAATCATTAATCGCGCAGATCGTTTTGGACTTTCACAGCTTTATCAATTACGAGGACGTGTAGGAAGATCAAATCAAATCGCCTATGCTTTTTTACTTATTCCTCCAATTTCTCATCTAAAACGGAATGCCCTAAAGCGGTTGAAAATTATTGAAGAATTCAGTGATCTTGGAGTCGGGTTTAATATTGCTATGCGCGATCTTGAATTGAGAGGTGCGGGCAATATTTTGGGGTCTGAGCAAAGCGGTCATATCGCTGCTTTGGGATATGAGTTGTATATGAAAATAATAGAAGAGGCAACTCAAGAATTGAAATTGGAACAAGAGGGTAAACTGCTTCCAGAAATCAGGGAAAATAGTGACATCAAACTGGATATTGAAGATGATGCTTTTTTGCCGGATGATTATATTAATTACTCGGAGCTAAAAGTCGATATTTATCGGCGTTTAGCAAATGAGCCAAATTTGGCAAAAATAAAAGATATTGAAGATGAAGTGCGAGATCGATTCGGACCACTACCTCGGCCGGCAGCAAATCTCTTTCGTCTGGTCGAATTGAAATTGCTAAGCAGAGCATTAGAATTTAAAACGATAAAAGTCGAAAAGCACAAATTGATGGCTTATTTTTCTGAAAAAATTACTGAGACGAATAATGCGGAACTTATAGAAAAGAAAATAAGTTGGATTATTGACAAAGCCAGCTTAGGCTTTCATTTTCTGCAAGATAAAAACAGGCGATTCGGTTTAGGTTTAAATTTTCCAGCTAACATAGATTTGCCGATTGAATATAGCGTAGATTTTTTGAGAAAATTGCTTTGATGTAGCTGTTTAAAGTAAATAATTATTGCGGAGGAAAAAATGAATTTGGCAAGATCACCATGGTTCGTAAAATCAGGTCTTCTTTTTGTTGCTGCAGTACTAATAACATGCGGAGATTTTCAACAGAAAAACGTTGCCAGAGTTGGCGGCAGGTTTATAACTGTCCAAGAATTTGAAACAGCGTTTGCGCAAGGAAAAAAGACCAAACAAATTCAGTCAGCGACCATAGATGAAAAAAAGGAATTTCTGAATAAGATGATTGAAAAAAAATTAAAAGTAATCGATGCCTATCAACATCATCTTGACCAGGATGAGAAAATAAAAAAGACTTTGAATGAACGCATTAAGGGAATCATGTTTCGCCGTCTGATCGATAAAGAGGTCACCCAAAAAATTATTACCGAATCCATGGTCCGCGATTACTACCATAAAGCCAGTAAAGAGGTAAAGATAAGAAAAATATTACTTAAATTTCAAAATCAAAAAGCTAACAAAGAAGAGGTATTAAAGAAGGCAAAAAGATTAATTAGCCGCCTGAAAGATGGAGAAAATTTTGCTGATTTGGCCAAAACAAGTTCTGATGACGAATTAACTGCTAAAGATGGGGGACTCGTCGGCTTCTTGAAATGGGGGGCAAAATCAGCAGATGATCCAATATATAAGGCTGCTTTTTCTATGAAGGAAAATGAAATATCTACTCCCATAGAAACAACTGAGGGATATTGCATAGTGAAAGTAACGAACATTAAAAAGTATCCCACCCCACCCTATGATTTGGAAAAAGAAAAGATCAAACAAGATATTTTTCGGATATTTTCTAAAGACATTGAAAAAGCCTATTATGAATATCTGGATAAACTAAAAGCTAAATATCAAGTGAAATTTAATGATGATGGCATTGACTGCTTTCTTACCCGCTATACGGCGCAAAAGGATAGTTCCGTTTTTCCAAAGGATAGTGA
>CAZNDR010000137.1:0-9562 GCA_964571835.1 uncultured Cytophagia bacterium
AACGGCACGCACGGTGTGTATCGACCTGGAGGTTCAGCGTTGAATTCAGGGCAGGTGGGCAGTTTGCGGGCAGCTCAATTTATCGCCCATCGCTATCAAGCTTCTCCTCTGGTCGAAAATGATTTTTTAGACGCGGCCAAAAGTCAAATCAAAACCAAATTTAAATTGGCAAAATCTTTAATCGATCGCGAAAAAGCTGATGAAGAGTTTTTAAAAGCGACTCGTGGGGAAATCCAAGCGAGGATGTCAGCCTGCGGCGCGCACATCAGAAATCGAGAAAAAATAATTTCAGCAGTGGAAAAAGCCTGGGCTTTAAAAGAAAAGCTTATAGAAAATATGAAAGTACCAGCGGCAACACATTTGCCAGCGGCTTTCAAAAATTTCGACCTGTGTCTGACGCATATTTTTTATCTGGAAGCGATCAAAGAATATCTGGAAAAGGGTGGCAAAAGTCGCGGTTCTTATCTGGTGATGGACCAACAAGGTGAACCACCGAGCGCTGAGCTGGGTGATGAATGGAGATTTGCTCTGGTCGAAGAGAATGATTTTGTTAATAATAAAATTTTAGAGATTGGATTTGATGATAACAAAAAAATTCACAAGCAATGGGTTGAGATCAGACCGATTCCTGAGGACGATAGCTGGTTTGAGAACGTGTGGAATAAATTTATGAAAGATGAGGTAATAAAATAAAATCGCTAAGGCAGCAGTCGATCTCTATCAACTATGCAGATGAAATTGGAGCGACAAAATGAGAAGAAAAGTGGCACTGGTTACAGGAGCTGGCAGAGGTATTGGACGAGGAATTGTATTAGAACTGGTAAAAAACGGTTTTGACGTGGCCGGCGCTGATATCATTTTTGAGCCAGAAAATCACCACCAAGGATTGTTCGAAGTCAAAAATCGAGTTGAAGAATTAGGCGGCACATTTCTACCGCTGCGAGCGGATATTTCCGCTTTGCCTGACCATCAGCAAATCATCGACAAAACTCTGGATAATTTTGGCAGCCTCGATGTTTTAGTCAATAATGCTGGCGTTGCTCCGCTGGTGAGAATGGATATATTGGAGACAACGCCGGAGAGTTACGACCGGCTGATGACCATTAATGGGCGCGGACCATTTTTCCTGACGCAGCGCGTGGCTCATATTATGCTTGAACAAATCAAAACACAGCCGCAAAGCAAACCAGCCATCGTTTTTATCTCTTCTATCTCAGCTTACGTCTCCTCTCCCAGCCGCGCCGAGTACTGCTTGTCCAAAGCGGTGGTTAGTTTAGCGGCAAAGATCTTTGCCGATCGGCTGGCGGATTCAGGCATCAACGTTTTTGAAGTTCGACCGGGAATTATTCAAACTGACATGACGGCTGTGGTCAAAGAAAAATATGACAAACTCATTGCCCAGGGCCTGGTGCCGCAAAAGCGCTGGGGCTTTCCCGATGATGTCGGCAAAGCAGTAGCAGCACTGGTGAGCGGCAACTTTGCTTATTCGACCGGCTTGGTGGTGGAGGTGAGCGGTGGGATGAACATTCAGAGGCTTTAGCTTAAATTTTTTAAATGAAAAATGACTCAAATGAGCAAAATGCAAAATTAGGCGGGAAAAGAATATTGGCGTAATTCAACTATCTGTATTTGATAACCAAAGGGTACAGCTTATGACAAAATCAGAAAAAGTTTTTAATTTATTAAAAGAAAAGAGATTGATCGGTTTGTTGGCGCCGAAAACAGCGGAACAATGTTTGACAGCTTATCAATATTTAAATCCAGTGGGTGTGGTGCTGGAAATTGCTTTCCGAACCGAGGCGGCCGCCGAAGGCATCAAAGCAGTTCTGAAAAAGCATCCCGAGGCGTTGGTGTTGGCGGGCACGGTCATGATGAAAAAACAAGCTGAAATGGCAATCGCAACGGGCGTGGCTGGAATTGTCTCTGCTGACTACATTCCCGAGGTGGTGGATATCTGCGTTAAGAAAGATGTGATGTGCATTCCTGGCGGCACTGCAGATTGCGGAAAACAACTGGTGCACAAAGCTAATGTCTATGGCTGCGATTTGAATGAGTTGAAACAAAAATATCCCTATCAATGGTGCTACAAACTTTTCCCGGCAGCCACTGAAACTTCATCAAATATCGGTTTGGCAAAAGCTTGGCAGGGTCCTTTCAAAGATTTGACACTGGTTTATACAGGCGGCATCTCACTGAAAAATTTGGCTGAAGTTGCCACCAGTGATCCTGAAGGTATCTTCTGCGGTTCCGCAGTAACCAAAGAAATCGAAAAGCCAGAGAAAATGGTCGAAGAAGCAAAAAGATGGCTAACTATCATTCATCAGTCATAGCTGGAAAAAATGATAATGCTGAAAAACTTGACTCTTAAAAAACCTCAGCCCGATGGTATAGAGTTTATGGATATTTTATCGGGAAAGACGAATAGCCGCCGCGTGCCGTTGATTGAATACCTTGTTGATGATGTGGTTTTAAAACCCATCACCAATGAGCTTTTGGGAAGAAAATGGGTCGAGCCTTCAGATAACAAAGAAATTCAAAAGGCTTACCTGGATAACTTCATCCAATTTTGGTATCGCCTGGGCTATGATTTTGTCCGTTTTGAACAGCCGCTGCCTTTCCATAAAAGAATGCTGGTAACAAATGATGTCGGCGCTGACAAATCCAAAAAACGCACTTGGGTTGATTTGCACACTGGTAACATTTCATGTTGGGACGATTTCGAAAATTATCTCTGGCCTCGTATTGAAGAAATGGATTTCTGGCAGTTCGATTATATTGACAGTCATCTGCCCGAAGGAATGGGTTTTCTTACCTGCCATGGTGCCGGAATTTTTGAGAACGTATCGCAGTTGATGTCTTATGAGGGACTATCTTTTGCCTTGTTTGACGACCCGGCATTAGTTCAAGCAGTAACCGATAAAGTGGGCGATCTGCTTTTTTCTTTTTATCAGCATCTGCTCGATCTGGACCATGTTATTGCCATTTTTCAGGGAGATGATATGGGTTTCCGCACTGGAACACTAGTCTCTCCGGCTGACTTGAGAAAATATTTCCTGCCCTGGCTGACAAAATTGGCCGCACTTACTCATGAGAAAAAGCGACCATTTTTTCTGCACTCCTGCGGCAATTTGGCGACCATTTATGACGAATTGATCGATCAGGTCAAAATCGACGGCAAACATTCGTTCGAAGATTTAATTATGCCAGCAGATAATTTTCAACAAATTTATGGAGGCAAAATTGCGGTGCTTGGAGGAGTTGATATCAACATTCTTGCCAAAGGAACAACGGACGACGTAAGACAGCGCACCCGGTATTTAATAGAAACGTGTGGATCACGCCAGAGATATGCGATCGGCTCCGGCAATTCCATCCCCAGTTACATCCCGGTGGAAAATTATCTGGCTATGATTGATGAAGCGTTGGCTGGTTAATGATTTCTAAAGCTGGTGAGTAGTCGAGCATTTTCGAAAAAGGGGCTCTAATATTCACTTCCAAAAATTGATGGAACGAATGAAGAATTTTAGTCAATTTAGAGCTTAGTTCATTTTTGTCATTGGGACATTTGAGATTTAAGATATCCTTTTAAAATCACTTTGTCGGAGTCCGTGATCATGAATGGCTTTTTCGATTAAGCTGCCGAGCCGCCCTTCGATTTCTACCAGAACCAATTCCTCTTTATCTAACGCGATGACGTAAATGGAGGTCAATCTTTTCTCACGCATTTTCGTCATCACCCAGGCAGAACCGTCGCGTTGTTTGGCTTTGACCAGAGGTTCATAGCCTTTTTTTGCCAGCTTCCTGGCAATTTTTGCTGGAAGGACAAGCGGTTTTTTCCCGTCCACATCGATTAATTTGTAAACGCCAACCTGTACATTATGAATATCACGCAGGTAACTTGCAGCCATTTCTGAATCTCTGCTATGCTCGGCTAAAGAAACCACCATTCTGGCTAATGAAAGAAATCCCGCACCGATCTGCAGTTGCACTTCAGTTTCTACTTCCGCATTGCCTATCTCATCGAGGATGGCGTTCCGCGTCATCTTGAAATCGTGGCTCACAAGAACGCAGCCCGGCAGCAAAAAAGCCATCAAGCAAAAAATGAAAAAAATCGGTACCATTTTTCTATTCATGATATTGCCCTTATTTATTTGGCTTATCTTGTTCGTTGATATCCTTTAGTTCATCGATGTCAAATTTTTTGCCCAACTTGGAAATTTCTTTCCAATCCAATTCACCGACTACATTTACAAAAACAGCTTCATCATTATTTTCCAATGCCATTATGACCAATCCTGCCATTCGCTCTTGATTATCAAACTTGACATAAATATTGACATGCTCATCTTTGCCCTTCACCTTGACAATTTTTTTCCAGCGTTGCTGCTCAAGTTGTTTTTCGATTTTTTCGATTTTTGGTTTCAACTTACTAGCGATTTGGGGATCAATGGGAAAGGTATTTACCTTTACTGCCAATAGCCGTGTGCCAGCATTTTTGCCAGCGCTGGGTCTTCGTCTTCAGTGAATGAGGCGACCATTTTTAATAGCGGGCCTTTGACATAAACTTCCACTGTTTCTTCAGCATTGCCTGGCATTTCGATTTCATCAAAATTGACATATCCCGGATGGTTCTTGATTTCTTTTTCCTCATCGGCATAGACCGACATGGTTAATAAGCCAAAAAGCAAAATTGCCAATGCACTCATTAATTTTTTCATGTGCACCTCCAATTCAAATTATTAAAATGGTGGAAATCCAGTTTAATTAATTTCTCGTTGCTGATTTCACCAATAAAACGGATCAGGAGGTAATAATGTTACATTGGCAAAAAATGGCAGATGACAAACCTGCCAAGCTTGTGGCAAGGCCAATAAGCAAACATAATTTCAATATTGATTAATCATGCTTGTGGCGGATTAAAATTTGTTGTCGCTGAGTGATAATTCTGCTTCAAGCGCACCTATTGCTAATTGGTAAGTTAACAATTTGCCCTTCAAGCAGCCCAAGCATCAATGTTTTTTTTCTTCGACAAAAATCTTCTTCAAATAATCACTGGCATCCATTATCTTTTCAATCAGTGCCAAGCGAATTTTTTTTTGCTCAGCAATGTTAGAAAAGAACCGATCCTCATCGCCGCTTTTGACCACGATGAGGTAATCCGCATTGTCAGCGGCTATTTTATTAAATTCATCCGAAAGCTGGCCGCGCCGTGCTTTGCCGCCCAAGTGCATTACCAGGATTTTCAGGTTAGCTTTTTTGGCTTCAGAAATTAACGCCTGGACACGGGCTATCTCCTGATCTTTATCGATTTTCGCTGCACCCAATCCTTTGGAGCTGCCACCGCAGACAATAATTAATGTCGCGTGATTTTTTATTCTTTCAGCTTTAGCCAGGTTATCATAAGTGAATTGCAGGTTAGCTTTTTGGGCCAATATTTTTGCCATTAGCACATCGCCGCTTTGTCCGGCTGAGGTGATCAGTATGGGCTGCTTGGCAAAAAACTCTTCGGCAAAAAGCGAATTGCATAAAACGAGGTGAATTAATAATAAAGTCATTCGAATTAGAATTCTTTTCATCGCTCTCTCCTGAATTTTTTTAGCTCTTACTTTAAAAATGCGCCAATTCCCTTTTCCACCATTTCAGAATAAGCGGGAATATGTTGAACTACGATGGCGTGATCTGGGTGATAACTGTTCCATATTTCGATCATTTTTTGAAGGGAAAAAAGATGTCTAGCTACCCGTTGGTTTAGCGGAAGGCCATCTTCCGGATAGTCCACTTTCAGCAAATGCTGCTGCGCCGCTTCGTGATAAAAATCATCCTGGCCGGTTATAATTTTTTCAGCAGTTTTTTTCCCATGATATCGACCATGCATGGTGCTGGCAGTTTCCAATAATACTGCCGGTATTTGCAAATAGTCTCCCCATTCACGATGCGACAGCCCGCGCAGATTTTCCGGTGATTGCTCCAGCGAAATGTCTATTCCTTCCATTTGCAAATTTACTACGGCCTCGGCAGCCAATTCGTAAGCCAAGGGGTGGGCAACAACAGCGTTGACGACTGGATATTCTGGGGAGGCTTCGTGGAGGTCGATTGCCAACGAAACGTTTTCCTGCTTCATCAATTGCATGATGGCAAAAGCGATCTGCTCGGTCAACGAGCCATCAGCGCGCCCTGGATAAGCGCGGTTGAGATTGCGCGTTTCGCCGCCCGACAGTTTTTGCCCTGATGGAAAATGTTGATAAACTTCGGGATCGGGCCATTGATCAATAGGATTGGTAACTCGAGAGCCATAACGGAACCAGCGCTCACCGCTTTTTGTGCTCAGCTTAAAACGCTGCGGATTTCCCTCTTGCGGATCGCTATGGGTAAAACCGCTGTTGTTGGCACGGGGCATGATAATTATTTTGCCTTTTGTCACCGTAATATTTTCAAGTAAACAAACGGCAGCGAGGTGACTGGCTGGCTCATCGGGATGGGTGCCGCCTAAAATAAGCAACACACCGCCCGGTTCATCCCCAGAAAAAAGATAAACGGGCGTGTCGCCATTGCTGTTTTTTATTTTAAAAAAGTAATCGCTCAATTGTTTTGTTTCAAGCTTATATTGGCTGGGATAGTATAAATCGGCATTGCGCATCGATAAAAAAGACAGCGTTGAAAAATAGGCAATCATTAAACTGGTCGCCAGAAGGCAAATGGCAATAATTTTGTGATAGACCATGGCTGAACCTACTTGATTAGCAGAACTCTCAAGATCAATGGAATAAGCACAATTAAATTGGTCAATTGCTTTTTCCAATGTGCGTCTTCAAACATATCAATAATGGTTAAAATTAGAATTAATGTCGTGATTATTAAATAGACAGTTTTCAGCATCGTAGATCCCTTTTTACTTTTTAAAAAAAACTGGATTGAGTTTTGAAAAAATTAAAATACCAAAATTTTAGCAAGAGCATTTGCCAATACAATCATCACTATTCCAACCAAGGCCGTCAACAGGGCAAAAGGCAGACAACTTTTTAGAATACGAAAATAATTGCTTTCACCGACTACCTGGGCGGCAAATATGCCGGCTAATGCAGTTGGTGGCATGAGATCGCCGAGGCTGGCAATCAGTGTCAGCGCCGAGGTGACGATGATTTCATTTTTGTCGAGCAACGCCAGCAAAAAGGGCACGCCCAAAACATACGAGGCGCCGAATGAAGATACGGCGCCAAATAAGGGCAGTGTGATCGCGATTCCCAGATAAAGCCAAAACGAGGGCAGTTGAACCGCTTTAACAATGAGAAAGCCGCGCACACCGGTCAGGCTCATAATTTGAATGAATACGCCAATGCCCACCAAAATTCCCAGCACCGGCATAGCGTTTTCCATGGCTTTTTTGGCCACTACCAGATAGCTAAACGGCTTGCCGGTGCGGAACGCTGATAGGCTGCAGCTAAAAAAAATGAGCGGCATGCCCAATGCTGTCAATTTTCCGGGAAACAGACGTGTCGCTAGCATTAGAAAAATAAGCATACCGATAGGCAAAAATAATCGAAAGCCATATTTGTTGATCTGTGATTCAGGCAAATTATTTTTGATCTTATGAATATCGATAGTTTTTACATATTTGTACCCGAGGCAAATTGTCGATATTATGGCTATGGGCAGCGCTGCAAATAGTAAGGGCAACTCGAAACCAAGGTACGGCATGTCCACGCCGCCGCCGATAATCATCACCGGAAGATTTACTGGCGGTGCGATCATGCCGTAAAGCGCTGCCATGGCAATAATGCTCCCAGCTTGAATTCTAGGAATACCCAGATGTATTAAAGCCGGAGCAACAATGGCGCCAGTGGTTAAGACTGCCGTAGTCGATAAGCCGGTGATCATGCCAGGAAACATGATGAAAATAGTTATCAAAGAAAGCATCCAAAAAGGCCGATGGTGCAAAGAGACAATGATGAGGCGACTGATTTCGCCCAGCGCGCCAGTCGCGTTAATAATCTCCATAAAAATCATGGCCGAGGCAATTATCAAAATTGGATCGAAGTAGGCAAAGCTACCCTCCACAAAATGGCGAAGTGGCAAGCCGCAGCCGGCAACTAATGCGCCTAGAATCGAGGCGATTACCAGTGAAACGCCAATGGGAAATTTGCCAACAAAAACGGCCATGGCAAACGAAAAAAGCATAACTATGAAAACATAAAATTCTAGTGGCAAGCGAAGCTCCTCATTAAGAGATATGCAACAGAAATTTTGCTGCAATTAGGCTCTTTGCGGAATAGAACACGGACAACGCGGATGACACTGATTTTCACGGATTTAATCCGTGTGCATCCGCGTCATCAGTGTTTTCCGTGTTCTATTTCGCACCTCAGATTAATATTTACTATCCTTTGAATATTAGTAAAATTTTTACCGGAAAAGCTTGATCAAAGGTCAAAATTCGATTTTGCTGCTATCAAACTTCGCCTCAAATAATTCAGGCTCGTAGCGATAATTTTTCAATGCGAATCCTGTTTGCGCTGAAATGAGTTCCACCAACGAACACAGTGACTTCATTTTTTGTTCAGTAATTCTGGTTTTGGAGACGACCTCAACAGTAACCTCAGTTGTGGGATAGCGATTCAAATATTTTGAGGCGAATAAAAAATCACTCATCTCCGGATTAGGGTCTATGATGGTAACATTATCGTAGCCAGCTTCAGCAAACGCTTTTACGAATAAGTGTTTTGAATAGCCGAAGTGGGTGCAATTGAGGCTGGCAACAGCCGGCGCGCCAGGCTGTTTCAATTGTTTGATTGCCTGCCCCACGAATTCGCTGATCAGCAAGGCGGTCATTTCGCTGTTATAGCCCTCTTCAATGTAATCAGCTAATAGCGGACAAGCTTGACTAATAATTTTCTCAGCGGAAAATCCCCGTTGAACTAACAAACGTTGATGAGCATTGGCCTCAATCGTGGTTTGCATCCCAAAAATCAACGCTGTTGCCAGACGATTTTTTTGTAATTGTTTGGCTATCAAATCGACACCTTTTTCCACGATGCCGACAACGGGAAAAGTCGCTTTTTTAGAGAAAGGTGTCTGATCATAAATGACGGAAAGCGTATTGCAGGCGATTAAAAGTAAATCAGGATGATATTGATTATCCATCGCGTTCAGGACAATATCAAATATGCGCACTTTTTCTGAATCAGATTTAAGATAGTTGTAACCGCTGCCGCTGTGAAATAAAGCATTAAAAAAAACAATGCGCGCTTTTTTAAAAACTCCGCTTTTTGGCATTTTTGCAGCTAGATCTGCTGCGACCGATAAGCCGCCAAGGCCAGAGTCGGTTACCAAAATGGTGACTTCCTTTTTATTGAATAGTTCATTTATCTTTTGCTGTGTCTGCATTTGTCTGCCGGAAAAAATTGTCAAAATAAATATAAATAGCATCAGTATTGTGATAAAATAATTCATGTCATTTGTGCTCACTTAAAATAATTTCACTTCTGAGAAGGCAATGGCCAAGCCATAGGTAAAAACAAAAACGATACCGCAATTTAAATCTTAAATTGGTTTGATTAGGCTAAGT
>CAZNDR010000138.1:0-9550 GCA_964571835.1 uncultured Cytophagia bacterium
ATTGAAAAAACTCGCTACAAAAGAAGAATTGAAAAAACTCGCTACAAAAGAAGAATTGAAAAAACTCGCTACAAAAGAAGAACTAAAAAAACTGGCTACAAAAGAAGAATTGAAAAAACTCGAACTGGCAACG
Organism: uncultured Cytophagia bacterium; assembly: GCA_964571835.1. Lineage (GTDB taxonomy): Bacteria > Zhuqueibacterota > Zhuqueibacteria > Thermofontimicrobiales > Thermofontimicrobiaceae > CAZNDR01. Next base: position 134 of record CAZNDR010000138.1, read on the forward strand.
AAAGAAGAATTTAAAAAACTTGAACTGGCAACAAAAGAAGAATTTAAAAAACAAAATAAAAAGATTGATAATCTTGCCCGTGTTGTCGGGCAAATGCAACATCAAATGACCCTGTTCGAGACCAAAGAAGACGCAGACAGAAAATTCAATATTCTAATAACGGCAATTGATGGCCTTGCTAAAAAAGTTACTGATTTCCAAATTGAAATGAGAGCAGGAGAGCGTACTTTTCAACGTCATGAAGCGAAACTTGATAATCATGAAGTGAGAATAGAGTCGTTAGAAAACTATTTAACCCGATGATTAGAGTTAGGATAATAAGAATTATTCTGTCATTAATTATTTTGCCCTTTTCAAAATATGATAAGTTTATCCATCATAACTATTCCTTCTTGAGCGCTTGCTAATTTATAAAACCATCTCATAAACCCGATGCTTCTTGTACCATGTCACGCCGATTGCTTTCATATCGCCCAAACTCTTAACGTTTTTTTCTTCAACCTGTACGATGTCTGCATGTTCAAAACCGAACTGCTTTACCGTGTTCGCCATTTCGGTGTAAAGTACGGCATTGGCGCCAACACCGCGATGATTGGGCAATAAGCCCGTGCCATTAAAATTGACCCATTTGGTAAGTTTGAATTCTTTTTTTAGCGTAATCCAGCCAAAAGGAAAAAGCTTCCCTTTGGTTTTTTGAATGCCAGCAGAAATATCTACAAATGCAAATAAAAAGCCAATAATCTCGCTGTCCTTCATCACCAGTTTAATTAATTTGGGATTGGCGATTGCCAACAGCCGTTTGGCCACAAGCTTTGCTTCTTTTTCGCTCAACGGGCAAAAATCGCTGCCTTCAGAAAAAGCAATATTGAAAAGCTGTTGAATACGCGGGATCCATTTCCACAATTCCCGTTTGCTTTGAAATGACTTGATCCAAAAATGTCGTTTTTCTTTTACTTTTTCAGCAATGTCATAAAATCTTCTCGGCAGTTGATGGTTTCCCGGCAGATAGCCTGAATAATAATCGGTTTTTTTGTCAAAGCCTACTTTTTTGAGTAAGTCATCGTAGTAGGGAAAATTGTACGAAATGCCGACGGCTGGTCTATGCTCAAATCCCTCCACTAACAAGCCAATGCCATCGCCCGGCAACAATCCCATCGGGCCGATCAATCGAATTAATCCTCTTTGTTTTGCCCATTTCCGTGCCTCATTAAAAAGCGCCTTTGCCACTGACGCGTCATCTATTGAATCAAAATAATAGAAAAAAGCGGTCTGTGCCTGCTGATACTCATTGTAATTCCGATTATCAAGCACTGCTACTCTGCCCAGAGTTTTGCCATTATCCTGCACCATAAAAAATTCGGCACAAGAATGTTCGTAATACGGATGCTTTTTTCGGTCGAATACCCATTTCATATCAGAGACAAACGGCGGCACCCAGTGCTCGGCATTTTTGTACAGGTCAAATGGGAACTGAATAAATTGATCAATCTCGCGATAGTTGTTGGTATCGATTTTTTTGATTTGCATAACTATTCCATTTTTAAATTTTCAAGTCACGTTTGCACTCTCTCGCGGTGCAAAACCTGTGGAAGGTTACTGGGGCATTGCCAACAGCACTCATTATCAATCGAGTTAAAATGTCCTAGCGCAGGTTCAATATATTGAATAAGCTTTGACAAGTCAAGATATTTTTTGGAATATTGATCCTTTTGGAGGCGGCAAAAAATGCGGCTATTACTTATAGAAGTTTTCTCATTTTCAAAACAAATAAAATAAAGGCGAGAGAAAACTCCCTCACCTTTGGTTTTGTTTTTATTTTTCAGCAAAACAATCTCATCGCACCAGAGCTAACTTAATTACCTTCACAAAACCTTGCCCTTCTTGTCCTGAAATCTTTGCAGCGCCTCTCGACACATTGTTGGTTTCCAGACGACAGAAATACATGTCAGTTGAAGCGGGCACATTTTCCTCAGAGATTCCGTTCCAAGTTGTTTTAAAATTGCCAGCTATTTTGGATTCGTCAACAAGAGTGCAAACATGGCGACCAAGCACATCATAAATAGCAATACGAACGTGCGCGGGTTTCGCTAAACTATATTCGATCATTGTAGCGGCATTAAACGGATTGGGATAATTTTGCACAAACTCGAAATCAGCGGGATTGATCAAATCATCAGTCGATATTTTAGTGACGGTTACCTGGACTGGCCGTGCCGCAACTCTCATCTGTGCTGAATAAAGGGCTCCAGTGCCTGGCGAGAACTCTCTGCCGGTAGCAACATACAAAATATTCATGGCTGGACCACCAAAGGCGCAGGTAGTCGTATAATCCGGAAAATTTATTTTGCCAAGCCATAAACCCGAAGAAGATATCACATCAATATATTTTGCGGTGGGGTGAGTCAGATAAAGATTTCCATGCGCATCCATCGCTAAGTCCCAAATGTCTTCGCCGCATGAAAATATTTTTTTCCCATGGCGGTCAATTTCTCCCGTCCCGATGATCGAATAAGCCCAGATTTCGTTTTGATCGACAAGAAAAAGTGTATCTTCCGCTACAGTAATTCCCCAGGCCGACTTTGCACCAATTACCCGTTTTACACCTTTGTCCGCACTAAGGTAATAAACAGCCGAGCTGTCCTGGCAATGTCCATTACAATCGGTAAAGTACAGCCCACCATTCCGGTCCACCTTTGGGCAGAATGGACCATTAAAAGGTTTATTGGTCATTGGTGAATTGTCAAATTGATATTTGTCTGCCAGCACTTCGATTGCCTTGGTAGCGACATCAATTGAAATCACCCGCTTGAAATAAGTCTGACAGAGAATCAAATGGCCTCTGTCATCAAACACCAGCCCGCCAGGTCCACCGCATAATTTAAGAAACGGCGAGACCAGTCCGTCTCTGTCCACTTTATAAATGTTGCACTCAAGAGAATCGGTGAAATAAAAATCGGAAAAATAGGCGTTGCCTTGAGCATCTGAGGTGAGTCCAAAAGGTAATTGAAGTCCATTATGCAATTTCACTATGTTCCCAACCGGGCCAATGCCATCAATTTGGGCTAATGCTGGCAAGGATGCCAACACAGCGAAACAGAATATTTTTACAAAACTTTTCATGTGAGTGTCCTCCTGTTAATTAAGTTATTGTTTGGAACAAGCTACTATTAGAGACAAAAAAAAGCTTTAAAATTCACATTTCAATCTCATCATAATTGATTTGATAGTATGGAGTGAATCGCCTTTATGAGAATCGCCGCAAGACATAAAGGCATTGTTTTCCCTTCAATTTTCAAAATCAATATCTTGGCAATTTCTATTGCGTCCAATTTAGAATTGTAGGTGTCACTTGGTTTTAGAGGATTAATTTGCAGCTAGCCGTGCTACAACTGCTCTCCACCAAATCACCATTCAATCCGTGTGCCAACGAATTGCTGACTTATTTTTCATGCCTTAAACCGTTAGCGATAAATTAGTTGTGATTGCTGTTTTTCTTATCCAGTTCCAACGCAAAAGGGCTGAAATTATTTACGGATTATGGTTAGTAATTTCGGTCTTGATTTTCTAGTGAGTTACGCTGAATAAAATCGGTGAGAAATTTGTTTGTATTGGTGAAATAAAAAAAAGCAAACAGACAGAATAATTGGTTTGGCTCAGCCACCAGGATCACCCGCAAACGATCGTGGATTCGCTTGCTGGCATTGGTGAAACTGATGGTTAATTTTTTAAGGCGGAACTATTGCCAAAATTTTGTTAACGATAGCCCGCTGATTTTTTATTGGGGAGCCTTGATCTTCAGCTTCTCCATTTTGTAGCGCAAGGTCGTTACTGAAATCTTTAACGAACGGGCAGCACGGGATTGATTCCAATTAAAATCAACCAAAGCTTTGAGAATAAGCTGCTTTTCCAATTCAGTCAGACTGTCTCCCAGAGATTTTGTTGCTGCTTGGTCGTTATCAACAGGCTTGAGTTTTTTAAATTCTTTTGCCAGATCAGGAGGCAGAACCTCTCGCGTAATGACTGATGTTTCAAGCGGTGCCAGGGTAAGTACGCGCTGGACAAAATTTTCCAACTCTCGAATATTTCCTGGCCAGGCGCGGCATTTCATAAATTCTAAAATTTCTGAATGAAAAGATTCCACCGGTTTATTTTGCTGCATGGCAAATTTCTTTAAAAAATAATGCGCCAGTAGGGGAATGTCCTCGCGCCGTTCGCCCAGTGAAGGGACCGCTATCGGATAAACGTACAGGCGATAAAACAAATCCTCACGAAATTGCTGCTGCTCGACTCTTTTATGCAGCGAATCACTCGACGCGGCAATGATGCGCACATCCACCTGGCACGATTTATTGCTTCCCACCGGTCTCACCTGACTATCTTGCAGCACGCGCAGCAACTTCGCTTGCATCTCTACGGGCAAGTTAGCGATTTCGTCCATAAACAATGTGCCATGATCAGCCTCCTGAATCAAACCAGTGCGCGCAAAAGTAGCGCCGGTAAAGGCGCCTCTGGCATGACCGAACAACTCGCTCTCCAGCAAATTGGCTGGTATTGCTCCGCAATCAATAGCCATGAAAGGACCCTGGCAGCGTCCACTTAATTGGTGAATCGCGCGCGCCACCAACTCCTTGCCGGTGCCGCTGCCGCCTTCCAACAGCACGCGCACATCGCTGCGGGCAGCGGCTTCCACGGCTTGCAGCATTGCTACGAACTTTTTGCCCTTTCCCAGAAAACCGAGTTTCTGGTACTTGGCCAACAAGGCTGATTCCGGAAGCGGCTCGATGAAATATTGTTGCACTTGCTGCACGTTGCGCAAGTAAGGAGCGGCGATCATCGCCAGCTTGTCAAAATACTCCAGATCGCTTTCGCTGAAAACTTTGCCGTTTTTTTTGTTGAATAGCAACAGCGTGCCGATGACGACACCCTCCACTTTGAGCGGCACGCCCAAAACCGAAGTGATCGCCAAATCATGAACGGCGATTTTGCTGAAGCGAGCATCCTGCTTTAGATCTGAACAGAGCAATGGTTGACAGTTAAACAAAATCCAGCCGCTTATCTGAGTTTGCAGCGCATGGTAGCGCGGCTGCGAGACCTGCACGCCGGCCTTGAAGATTGTTTTGACCGTCTGGCGCGTGCGCGGATTCACTAACAGCAGCAGAGCCATTTCTGCCTCCAGCAACGTTATGGCTTTTTGCGTAACCAACCGGATAATCTCCGCCAATTCGTTCTGCTGACTGAGAACCTGGGCAATCTCGATGAGATTAAGCAATCGCTGTTGCTCCTGACTTGGTTTAACTAAAGGGGATGCAGATGACGCGCCATCATTTTGATTATTCATTTGCACAATTTTACCTCGTTATTAAAAGACCGAATTCTTTTTTTATCGCATATAATTTCTCTTGAAAAGTATGAAAATTTTTGCTATTTTTATATGCAAAGCTTTTTACTAATTTATGGGAGGATGCTATGCGAACCACAATCATGATTGACGACACACTCATGAATAAAGTCCAGGAGCTGTCAAACGAAAAGAACAAATCTAAGCTCATCAATCGTGCTCTCAACGAATATGTGCAAAAACTACATATTGAACAGCTTAAACAACTCAGCGGCAAAGTCAGCATCGAAGATAATTGGCAAAAACTAAGGGAGATCGAAAAGCATGAGGCCTGATATAATTATTGATACCTCAATATGGCTTCAGTTTTTCAATGCAACCAGCTCAAATTTGATCACTAATCCTTTTCCTTCAATTTTGCCAACCTTGCCTTCGCGTCAATCAGCTCCGGCAAATCTTGGTCACCGTTTTTCCACAGGTCTATAAGCTTTTCGTAACTCCGGATGGCTTGCGCTTTGTCACCCTTTTTTTCGTACAGATTGCCAAGCAGATAAAAACTCTTGGGATAGAACACCGCCCGCGCCCACCAAATCTCAAATTTGTTTTGCAGCCGATTTATCGATTTTAGTGCTTCATCAAGCTGACCTATCTCAATTTGGCATTCGGCAATGTGATAATTGAGAAAAATTTGAAAATGATTCCATTGTGGCTTTAAATAATAATTGTCGGGATAAGAAGATACTATGGCACAGTCTTGTCTCATCTGAATCAATGAATGAATGCATATTTCCCAATAATCCGCTGATAATTTTGCAATGCTATCGGCGGTTGAATACGTTCCAAAATATGCTAATAACAAACCATACCAGCTATTAATCCCTGTATATTTCCTTAGGTAGGGAAGACTTTGTTCTGCTGTTTTTTTGGAGTTTGAAATATCATTCCACCCCCAGATCATCATTGCCGCTTTACTTTGATAACACCACCCAACTGTGAGTGTATCATTAGCCTGCCAGCCAAATTCTTTTAGGTACTCGTCATAAGCACGCAATACATCTCGATATTTCCCTTGATACGGATACAACCCTATCAAATAATCATAGCCATATTTTCTCACCTCAAAAGATTTATCTTTTTTAGTCAGCAATTTTAACTCTTCCTCCGCTTTGTCATAGTCACCTTTATGGGCATAGATTGCTGCCATATAATGATTCAGTTGATATAAGGCGGGGAACAAATTACGCGCTCTTTGTAAGATTTCAATTCCCTGATAGAATTTGCCGGTCAGGGCTGAAGCTTTAGCGACTTCATAATAAGGACCTTCCATAGTACCTGATACAGCAACAAAACGTTTGGCAGCTTCGAATTCTTGTTCATAAAGCCCTCGCTCTTCATAGGTCCAGGTTAGCTGTTGCAATGCACGGGTATGTGCCGGATCTATTTTTAAGACCCTTTTACAATATTCTTCAGCAATATTAAAATTGCCTTGATAAAAATACCACTCTCCAATTTTAAAGAGCATTTCTTTATCGTCAGGGTAGATTCGTTCCATTTCTTTCAGCAATGCTACTCCCGCCTCCCAACCTTTCGTTTCCTTTTCACTGATTGCTTGCAGAAATAATCTCTCCCGCTCAGGTAAACGGTCAATCAGAGTCAATGCTTGATTTAAAATTCTTTTTCGAATTTCATCAGACCAACCCAAACGATCAGCAAATAAAATTTTTCTAAAATAGGCCAGGGCATAGGTTGAATCCAACGAGATAGCTTTATCAAGTTCATCTAACGCCTGCCAATATTCACGCTTATTGTGCAATTCGATGGCGGCAAAATAGTGTTTATGCGCTTCCAAATTTGAAGTGGCAATCTCGGCTACCCGATCAGATCGGGTTTTGATTTCATGATCCTTTTCCTTGAGGTTTTTACGCATCCGATCAGAGAGCTGGTCGATCAGGCTCAAGACACTTTCCTGGCCTTCGCCTTGCGCTCTATCGGTGTAGAGATATTCGTTCTTGGCGACATCGTTGACCTTCAAATCGATTGTGTAAAGCTTGCCCAGCTTTCTAATGGAAGCGGTCACCAGTACCTTTACATCAGCGTGTAAACAAATCTCCTTGGCAATGGTATTATCAAAGTGGCTGACATCCTGCTTGTTCATTTGTTTGACGATGTCAAACATGCGGTCGCGGGTAATGACATTCAACCGTCTCGATTGATCAAGCGCAGTAATGAGCAAATCAGAAAGGCCATCCAATTCTTTCTCGTTGGTCTTATTGTCAAAATCCGCCACGGCTAAAGTGATCCGTTCCAACGGCGCTTGTGCTCGACCAAAGAACATCAAGTAAGCCGTGACAATCAACAGCAAAATGGATAAAATAACTACGGGGAGGACAAAGGATCGCAGCCTTCTTTTCGGCTTTTTACCAGCTTCGCGGTGGGCAGGCACAACGCCAGCGGATTTGGGCAAGCCCTTTTCTGATTCGCGTTTGACCCGCTTTAGATCAATGATCGTATCGTTCATCGACTGGTAGCGGTCGTTGGGCTGCTTTTCCAAAGTGCGGTTAAGTAGATGTAGTAATTCGGAAGAAATATCCGGACGATACTTTTGAATCGGCTCCGGTTCTTGGTTGACGATGAGGTACATGACCGCCTGCTCGTACTCGCCGCGGAATGGCAACTGCCCAGTTACCATTTCGTGCAGCACCACGCCAAAGGAAAAGATGTCCGAGCGCGCATCCACCTCTCGACCTAAAACCTGTTCCGGCGACATGTAAGCGACCGTGCCCAAAGTGCTTGCGGTCTTGGTTAGCTTGAGTGAGCCCTTCAGTTTCGCCAAGCCAAAATCCATTACCTTTATTTGTCCGGTGGGCGTGACCATGATGTTCTCGGACTTGACGTCGCGGTGGATGACGCCTTTGCTATGCGCGGCCGCCAATCCCTCCGCGATTTGGATGGCATAGTCGATTATAACGCTTATCTGTAAGGGCGAACGATCGTTCGCCCCTACGATTTCCCGCAGCGTTTTCCCCTCGACGTATTCCATGACGATGAACAACTCGCCATCGCATTCCTGAATGTCATGAATTACGCACACGTTGGGGTGATTGATGGCTGAGGCGGCTTTGGCCTCTTGTAAAAAGCGGGCTTGGTCGGTTTCGTCGGCAGCCAATTGGGAAGGGAGAAATTTTAGCGCCACCAAGCGATCCAGCTTGGTGTCCTCGGCTTTGTAGACGACACCCATGCCGCCTTGGCCGAGTTTTTCAGTGATGTGATAGTGAAGGATTTTTTTGCCAATCATTTTTTTCCCTTTTTGTTTTGGCTTAAGCTTTGCTAAACCTTTAAGGTTTAGCAAAGCTGGAAGCAATGCTTATTATTAATCCCTGGCAAAATCCAACGCATATTCCACCGCTTTTTCAAAGCCCATGTCCAGGCCTTCCTTTTCATACTTTTCGGCTTCATCACCGAGTGCCTGGCGGGCGTTGCCGAGGTGCTTTTGCTTTAGATAGGTCCAGAATTCGACGCCTACGCCGTCTTCATCAAAGTGCAACAATTCTTTCCATTTTAATTCAACCGCACCCGACAAGCGTAGCGCCTTTTTGTACCGGTTTTGGCCTGATACTGCGTTTGCCACGCCACGCAGCTCGTAAATTGCCTGAACAAGGTTATTTGAAGCCAATGCATTTTTTAGTGCAAGTCCATATCGAATCTCTCCGTTTATATAATCATTGGCTAATAAAGTTGCATCGCCATAGAAATGCTGGTTCATATAAATATAATTGGTCATATTAAATTCTTTTGCCAATTTGAGATTGTTTTCGATGAGCGGAAGCGCCTTCTCTGGTTTGAATCCACAAATATATTTAAAACAGGTGTAAGTATTCGCTCGCAGCAATTGTCGCTGGTCATTCAACTCTGTGAAAATCACAATAGCTTCATCTAATAAGGGTTCTGCGGACTTTGAATCATTAGCCATTGTACAGATTTCAAAATATGAGATTAAAGCGTTGCCCAATTCCCATTTATTGTCCAGCTCGCGCCAGATTGAGATACCTTCTTCTGCCATTGACTTATCAATGTTATAT
>CAZNDR010000139.1:0-3338 GCA_964571835.1 uncultured Cytophagia bacterium
CTTACGATCACATGAGATTTGTTTTCGTTTTCTGGAGAAACGTAAATGGAACTTGCTAAATTGCAGTTAAAAAATATCGGCCAAATTCAAAACGCGTCTGTGGAATTTGGAGACCTCACCGTGCTGGTTGGTCCGCAGGCAACAGGGAAAAGTATTTTTTTAGAAATGCTCAAAGTGGTACGTGATAGCGGCTATGTGCTGGATGAGTTAAAAAAACATGGTTTTGCCTGGAATCGCGATGTCAATTTATTCCTCGATCTTTATCTTGGTGAGGGAATGAGGGAGATTTGGCGTAGCGGCGAAGCTGGGAGTCAAATAGTACTCAATGACGAGCCTCTCGATCTGTCGGTCCTCATTCAACGCATGAAAAAGAAAAAAGAGGAATCACTTTTTTACATTCCGGCACAGCGGGTGCTAACTCTCGGTCGCGGTTGGCCGCGTCCCTTTTCGGACTATGGCGCGGGTGATCCTTTCTCGGTGCGCGATTTTAGCGAAAAGCTTCGTTTGTTGATGGAGAGCGGCTGGGCGCGTAGTGATCGAGAGGCTATTTTTCCACAAACAAAGCGCCTTAAGAACGAGCTGCGTGAGATTCTGGATCAAACTGTTTTTCACGGTTTTGGCCTCCGTGTCGATACCTACGGCGCTCAAAAAAGGCTGGTGCTAAAAGATCAGGATTCTAACGCCACGCTGCCCTTTATGGTCTGGTCGGCAGGACAACGTGAATTTGTGCCGTTGCTGATGGGATTTTATTGGCTTCTGCCGCCGGCCAAAATTTCCAAACGCGAAAATATTGAGTGGGTGGTTATCGAAGAGCCAGAGACAGGATTGCATCCGCAAGCAATTTCAGCAGTTTTATTGTTGATCCTTGACTTGCTGGCACGAGGGTATCGGGTTTGCCTTTCCAGCCATTCACCACATGTGCTCGATGTTATTTGGGTATTGAACGTAATTAAAGAATATGAGGCCCCTTCAAAACGAATTCTGGAGTTATTTGACACCAAGCCAACTCAAACAATGAAAAGAATGGCGGAGGATATTCTGACGAAAAAACCTCGTGTTTATTATTTTGACCGCGAAACTGGCTGTACCAGGGATATCTCCAATTTAGATCCCGGTTCTACTGAAGCCATTGAGGCAGGCTGGGGCGGTCTCAGCGATTTTAGCGGTCGTGTTGCTGATGTTGTCGCCAAAGTGGTGAATAGCCAAGGTTGGGAGGATCATGAAATTTAAAACTGCCGTCAAAAGGACAAATGAAGTTAGAGATGCTTATCGACCAGGAATAGAAGCATTAAGAGAAAGAGATCGAAACCGGTTGTCTTTTGAAGATACCAGACAAATTCGCGGTAGTATTAATTTGGATGACTCGTTGGCTATTGTGTATCCCAATCAACCGCATTGAGATTATGGAATTGGCGTTGAGAAAAATAGTGCAAAAGACTAGGTCTTTTGGTTGGAAGTGCATCCCGCCAAAGCGGACGAAATACAGCCCATAATAACCAAGCTGAAGTGGCTTAAAAACTGGCTGCAAAACTCTGCGCCAAATTTACAGCAAATCACAGTGAATGATTCTCCATTTATTTGGGTAGCGTCGGGCCGAGTCGTCTTCCAGCAAAGAAGTCCTCAAGCCAAAATACTGGCAAAAGCAGGTATAACTTTTCCACGTGAGCATTATCATTTTAAAACAGCATGAAAACCATCAAAGACATACCCAAACACAGCCGCCCTCGTGAGAAGCTTCAGGAAAAAGGCGCTTCAGCGCTGACCGATGAGGAGCTGGTCGCAGCGATTTTGGGCATGGGCACGGCTGGTGTCGATGTGCGAACTATTGCTCGGCAAGTCGTTACCCTCATCCATGAGCATAAAGAAAACCTCGCACTTGATCATTTGCTCGAAATACCAGGCATAGGACTCGCTAAGGCGGCACAAATTCTCTCAGCCTTTGAACTCGCCCGCCGTCATCTGCTCAAGGACACGGTAAAAATTACCGTTGCCCAGGATGTTTTGCCACTGGTTGCCGATATTGTCGGAAAACAGCAGGAGTATTTTGTCTGCATTTCACTCAACGGCGCGAATGAGGTTATTGAAAAGCGTGTGGTCACCATCGGCCTGCTGGACAAAAGCCCGGTTCATCCGCGCGAAGTGTTTGCCGACGTGATTGCTGACCGTGCAGCAGCTGTCATCTTCGCCCACAATCATCCATCCGGTGATCTTCAGCCCAGCGAGGCTGATCTCCGCTCGCACGAGCAATTGACTGAAGCCGCGAAAATTCTGGGAATTCGCGTCCTTGACCATGTCCTTCTGACGAAAAAAAACTACTTCAGTTTTCAAGAAGCTGGTTTGATAAGATGAAAGCGACCTCAAATTGTTAATGGCGTCGGCAGCGCATTAGCTGTTATTTTTTGAACACCACAAGAAAAACGATCCCCAATCGAATTGGATTGGCAAATTTCTTGTTCAGGATTTCATTTTTTCAGCGTTGCTATTTTCTAAGTTATTTGCACTTTGTTTATGGCAAAGATCTTTAGACCACTGATATTGCCAGCCCTCATTAACATAGCTAAGCGCTAGCCAAAGAGCTATTCCCTTTTGAAAAATACACCTATCTCGTTTTCTCCTAAAACGACAAATCCGCGCCGGCAAACAAATAAGAGAAAAACTTCACCAACGGATCGAGCACCATTCCAAAAATTGAAATTTTAGTCAAATAGCCAAAGGCGATCAAGGCGATTAAAATGGTTGGACCGTAACGGAGATAGGGGATCAACTGCTGCTCATATTCTTTTGGCGCCAAGCCCAATAAAATTTTTGAACCGTCCAGCGGCGGAATGGGCAGCAGATTAAATATTGCCAGAATGATATTAAAAATCAATCCGGCAGCAACCATCAATTGAAAGATTCCCATAATTCCTGGTTCAATGTATCGCAGGCTCTCAATTCGCATTGCACGACACAGTAAGCCAAAGAAAAAAGCCAACAACAAATTGGAGGCCGGCCCAGCTAACGACACCCAGAGCAAATCGCGTTTTGGATTTTTAAAATAAAGCGGATTCACTGGCACTGGTTTGGCCCAGCCGATATGGACGACAAACAACATCGCAGTGCCCAACAAATCCAGATGCACCAGCGGATTAAGCGAAAGACGCCCCAACTGCTTCGCTGTCGGATCGCCGAATCGGTTGGCTACATAGGCATGGGAAAATTCATGAAAAGTAAGTGCAATTAAAATCGGTGGCGCGATAATCAAAAATTCCCAAAAGACAGTCATTATTCAACTTTCAATTTTTAACAATAGCTAATTTTTTAATATCGACCGTATTAGCAATACGCAAAACCAACAC